>JBHHXF010000088.1:0-10158 GCA_046756905.1 Anaerolineae bacterium
ATAGACAAGACGGGGGCGGCCGTCGGAGCGCCCGCCCGACTGCCGCCCCCGTCTACAATGATCAATAATAGACCGGTGGCTGCTACTGCTAGTGATCTGTCTCGGTGACAGGGATAGGCGGGCCATGTGGTGGCCGCACTCGCTCCTGCGCGAACCGCAACACCCAGACCTGACTGATAGGTCCACGCCCTGCTTCCACATACCCCACGCCGATCTGCCAGTACGGGCCGAATAGCAACTCCTGGCCGGCAGTTGACACTGCCAAGAGATCCACGACGGCCTGCGGGGATGAAACGCCGACTAGCATGACCTCTGAGCGATGGGTGGAGCTGCCAAGCCGAGTCACACAGGATGCCAGGCTGGCTTCGCCGCTCGACATGCACCGCGAGGTCAGGCTCTCAGCTCTCCGCTGGACCGCTGCCATGAGCTGGTCGTCGGCGCGCAGAGCCGGCAAATCTCGCAACTGCCGCGCGTGGTTCACCGCATCGACGACAGCGGTGGTGGGATTCGGGCCACCGGATTCGTGACGCGCCTGCAGGACGGCCTGATACGCGTTGACCTGCCCGAATCCGTAGAACGGATCCCACCCCTGACTACCCAGATCATTGGCTGTTGTCTGGATGATGTCGCGGACCTGACTCGCCGTCAGGCCGGGGTTGCGGGACAGTACCAAAGAGGCCACGCCCGATACTTGAGGTGCCGCGAAAGATGTGCCATTGCGCATCTGATGGTTCCCACCCGACGTAACGAGGATGTTGGTGCCAGGAGCCGCCACTGCTACATAGTCACCCCAGTTTGAGAAACCTGCTCGCTGCTGGTCGCGGGTTGTGCCGGCCACCGCCAGCACCGGGTCGTATGCAGCAGGATATACCGGGATGTTAGTGCTCTCGTTGCCGGCGGCAGCAACCAGCAACACGCCATGCTGCCAGGCGTAATTGACAGCATCCTGCAAGGTCTGGGAGTGGTATGGTCCGCCAATACTCAGGTTGATGACATCGGCGTCGTGGTCCGTTGCCCAGATGATCGCCTTGGAGATCCAGGCGTGCCGGCCAGAACCGGTGTTGTTTAGAGCCTTGAGAGGCATCACTTGTGCATCGTAGGCTACACCAACACCACCGTAGCCGTTGTTGGCCGCCGCAGCGACGATGGCTGCGATGCGCGTGCCGTGACCCTGATCATCCCATGGCTCGGCATCGTCATTGACGAAATCGTAGCCAGGCACAATCTTATCCTTCAGGTCACGCTCACTGGGGTCTACACCAGTATCGATCACACCAACCACCACGCCCGCGCCCGTGGCCATATCCCACGCTGCCGGCGCCTCGATCGCCGCCAGGTGCCATTGTACCGCTACATCTGGGTCGTTCGGCCAACCGAGGATATTCACCGGATAGTTGGGTTCAACGTAGGCGATGCCCGGCATGAGGCGCAGTGCCTGCGGAATGCGATCAGGGGTGCTGGACACAACCCGAACCACACTAACCCCCAGTTGTGGAATCTGGTCTACCACCTGAATATTCAAGTCAGTTCCGACCTGGGCGAATAGACGCTCATCGTTCCCGACCTCGAACTTGACGAGGAGTTCCAAGGTTGAGGCTTCGGGTACTGGTCCACCCCCGTTTTCCGGCGGGGTTACAACGCCCACAGGGGGTTTAGTCGGCACCGACGAAACTGGTGGCTTAGGAGGATGCGATACCACAGGCGGATTCGCCGGCGGTCTTGGCACTGGCGTTTTTACGGGATACACCGGTGCCGGCAGTACACGCGGGGGTTGCGGCTCCGGCGGAACAGCCGTAGGTGCCGGCGGTTTGACCGGGGGCACCACTACGGGCGGTTCAACCGGATGGATCGGGGCCGCCTGCCTGGCAGGTGATTGTGCAACCTGCACATGCGAGGCGCTCGACACAAGCAAGTCCGTCCGAGTCTGCGGCTGGGGCAGGGTTGCCGGGATAGCCTGTGCGTGCGTTGTCACCAGCGTAAAGCACACAACTGCCAGCGCCAGGGCGCCAGCCCGGCACAGCCGTACCTTGTTCATTTGTGCCACCTCCGAAAGATACCGGGCTTTTGAATCCGGGGGGCCAGTCAAGCCCGGGGGCAGGTTATCCTTGGAGCGGCAAATTGTCTATGCGATCCCAGTTTATGTCGATAATGTCACGAGACAATCACGAAGTTTTAGGCATATTATGACAAGCAAACGGGGCGATTCGGATGATGTTGAAGCTACTTGCCATCGAATCGCCCCGGCCACGAGTGTATCGGTCATTACGTTTATTGATCGTGAAGCGGTATTCGACTAGCTTCAGCAGCTAGCGGGAACTGCACCACCAGGTCTACATCTGCTTGCTGAACCATCATCAGGACGTCATATAAGAATGCCGGGGATGGTTGATAGCCAGGGTACATCTGTCCATACAAGCTCACCAGAGCATCGAGTTGCTCGGGGCTATAAGCCAGGCGCGGCAACTCCATCCCGTTGACGAAGATTCTCAATCCATCTGCGTGAGTTTCAATCTCGATGTTCTGCAGGTTCATACTCTTCAAGTAGGACATATGAAAATCACGCAGTTCGGCAAATCGCAGGTCCGTCCCTGTCAGTGCAGCAATGTCGCGACTCGTCAGTCCCATGATTGACGGAAGGCCATCCTCGCGATACTCCACAACCAGATGAACAACGGCTGATGGCTGCTCGACATCGGGGAGTGCTGGGGGTTCCATGTCTTGTACATGCAGCTTGATAGGATCGTTCCCAGGCGCTACTGGAAACCGCAATACGATGTCAAGACCGAGGCGCTCCAAGACCGGCACTAATCGTTGGAGCACCGACGCGTTCTGCACGCCCAACATGTTAGCTAGTGCAGCGCCGTTCTCGAGAGATTCTGCATTCCAACCAACTGACGGGAGCAACTGGCCATTGGCATACAAGAACAGGCCATTCTTTGTGTGCTCCAACTCAAAGTGCTGAAGATCGCTACGAGTAAACCAGTCAACGTATACTTCAGGCAGTTGGAGGAAGCTCAGATCGATGCCTGTGAAGCGGTAGACATCTGTCGTTTTGATACCAAACACGCTAGGCACGCCTTGTTGATCATAGGCGATCTCCAGGGTGGGCAGATCCAATTCTGGAATGAAGCTCGCCGCTGTATCGATGATATTGAGGGTAGCCTCAGGCACCTCGCCTTCAGTCGCCTGTGGACTGCAGGCGGTAATCAACAGAGCCAGCGCAAGCAAAATAATGAGAGAGACTCTCGCATGTCGCATTCACGCACCTCCTATTTAGTTACTCACGAGGGTCAATACGAGAGGACCATGTTTGCAAGAGGGTCGTTCCAGTTTCAACAGCTATCGGTGTCAAAAAATCTTTCGTATGTTACCTCCTCCCCACATTGTATTATCCAGTTCAGATGATTATTCAATCTTGATGAGCAAGCCAGCCAACAAATTTAGTGCAACACATCTACTGTCCCAGACGCAGCGCCTATCGCCAAGGTACGAGAATATCATTGATGAGCATCGGGTAAGCGCCTCCCAAATGTCGACAGCTCACTCTCCCACACACAACAATCTCATTTCAGGGAGACCCATCTTCAAGGGTGGTGCACATAGCATACCAGACGACACGTCGTTTGTCAAGACAGAACATCTGGTGATTACCCACATCGCGTGAATGCCCAGAATGGCTACATAATGACGGTCCTTTTCCAGAAATGAGCGGTGATGAGCCTGCTTGAGCTGGGCAAAAATGGGCCAAAATGGACTTGTGAATCACCAGAATTCCTACCCTTGCCATACTCCCGGTCAACGACTATAATTGGACGGGTAACTACCTTGACTTTATACTCGTAGTAAGGCGCGCAGCGTAGCAGAGTGCCGTCAACGTAGCAGATGGTGGTCATACCCGACTCCCCTCTGCTACGTTACGTGGCTTACTACCAACTTTCCGTGGAATATGCCGTTGTCAACTAATCAGCTTGTATTGCCATTCTTGAATGGCGACTTACGATATGGTTGAACGCCGACGCCCCGACGCCGAACTGCTCCGAGGAGCCCGAGGCGGCAATGAGGAAGCCTGGGCTGCTCTTGTAGATCGATATTCTCGGATGGTCTACGCCATTCCCTTGCGCGTGGGCCTTTCACCGGACAGCAGCGCAAATGTCTTCCATGCCGTATTCAGCCGCTTGCTCTCAGAACTGAGCAGCGTTCGTGACACCGATACCCTCGTCGCCTGGCTTCTGCAAACGACGACCAGCGAAGCCCGACGGCTGCGAGCCGGCGTGGCATTTAGCCCCCACGTGGATGCCTTGTCTACCATCGACGAACTCCCTGTGAGCGATGAGATCGTTCAGCGGTGGCAGCGGCAGCAGATCGTGCGCGAAGCTACAGAACAGTTGCCGGAACGATGCCGGCGTTTATTGGACGCCGTTCTCTACACAGAGAATCCCCCCCCTCTGTCTGAGCTGGCTCGCAGGCTCAACATCCCGGAAGGTCGTGTCAGCGCCGAGCGGGCGCTATGCTTCGAGGCGCTGAAAGAGATTCTGGAGGCGTGGCGCTTTGTGTAGTCAGGCGCTGGTGACGCATCAGGCGATCACATATGATCAGCTTGTCGACTACGCGCTGGGCGTCGTCGATCCCGTCACGGGCCGGCAGATCACCATGCACTTGGCCGATGGTTGCCCCCAATGCCTGGTTGAACTGGAACGCCTGGAACTTATCCTAAGCGCCACACGGCCAGGCGTGCCTACTGCGCCGCCCTCGTGGGTCCTTCACCGGGCGAAGCAGCTCTTCGTCCAACATGAGGTAGAAGCTGTTCCTCGTCGGGATCGCCTTGCTGCGTTCCTAATCGAAACGCGGACGATTGTTGGGGCGGCCGTCCTCGTCACCCTTCTGGCCGTCGTACTTGGCGGGGCCTATGTATGGCGGCGGATCCCAACTGCACGTACCGCAACACTGACAGTGCTCGCCGGCCAGGTCGAGACCCAAAAGACAGCAGATGCAGATTGGGAACCGGTCGGCAGCGCGGTGGAAGTTGGCGCCGGCATGGCACTGCGTACCAGCCACGCCGGCGCTGGCGAGCTAGCATTCCCAGACCAGAGCGGCCTGGAACTCGGCGGCGATAGCCTGATCCGAATCGGAGCTTTGCATACCCTGACAGGCGTTGGCCCGCAGGTCGTGCAGATGGAGCACTTCCAGGGCCGGGGCCGCTATCGCGTTTCCCCAGGTCGTCCGGGCGGCGGGTTCACGGTTGGCACGCCTGTAGCCCGCATTCAGGGGCGCGACACGAAGTATGACTTGACAGTGGAGCAGGATGGAACGACTACGGTTCAAGTCCTCGACGGTGCAGTAACAGTTTCCGCCGGCAACCAAAGCGTGACCGTCTCGGCCGGGGAGGTCTTGGTAATCTCGCCGACGGTGCCGGAGAAACCACTACAACCGTCTCCCTTCGCAGTGACTGTCGTCCCAACACCTGAACCTTCGGAGACTGCCACGGAGAGAGCTGCGGCCGCCGTTCCTGCGCGAGCCACGGAGACCTTCATACCCGACGTGACGCCGACAGTGACCGCGACCGGGCAGCCGGTTCCGCCACGCCGGCCGTCCACCACGCCGACGTCGACACGCACACCCACATCCACATCCACAGCCACAGCCACAGCCACACGGACACCGACGTCGACGGCAACGGTGGTTCCGACCGATACGCCGTCGGCCACACCACTGCCAACGTCAACAGCTACCGCCACACCTGTACCACCGACGCGAGTAAGGCCGAGCGCGACGCCATTACCACCATCCCCAACGCCGGCCCCGCCGACCGACACGCCGATTCCACCGACGCCGGTGCCGCCGACCGACACGCCAATTCCACCAACGCCAACACTGCCACCTGTGATAACAAAGCCAAAGCCTACAGCCGAGCCGACATCGCCACCCCAGCCCACATCGCCGCCTGAGCCGACATCGCCGGCCCAGCCGACATCGCCGGCCGGGGGCTGAAACGGCGCCCAACATACCAGCATGACTTAGGAGAACATAGCCACACCATGATACGTTCATTCTACCACCACGGCGCAGAGGTTCCGGCCACAGACCTCACTCGCGAACAGATGCGCGCTGCTCTGGCTGATGCCGGCGGGGTCCTTTGGGTGGATATGTTGGCTCCCAACCCGGAAATAGCCGAAAAAATCTTAACCCGTGCCTTCGGGTTCCACCCTTTGACGATCAGTGATTGCCTACAGGGCGTCCGCTACCCCAAGCTGGACGATTATGGTGATTACATCTTCTTCGTGCTCCAAGCTGATGACCGGAGCGACCCTGTGGAGGAGGTAAACACTGTGGAGTTGGACGTTTTTCTTGGTCCCAACTTCGTTGTCACCCATCATCCACTACCGCTGCCAGCCATTGATCGGGTTGTTGAGCGCGCCATGAAAGATGAGCTTCTGATGACTCTAGGCGCAGACATCCTGGCATTTGAGCTCCTGCGAGCCGTCGTGTCGGACTACCAGCCTACGGTAGACTTTCTATCAGCGGCCGTCGCGGGTGTAGAGGTAGAAGTGTTGACCACGGCCACAGGCAACACGCTACGCCGGATGCATGAACTACGCCACGACATCCTAAAAGTCCAGCGCACCTTGGCGCCGCAGCAAGAGATAATGAACCGCCTGGCCGAATATGAGTTTCAGCCCATAGAGGCGCAAAATCGCCCATATTTTCGCGAGCTGGGGGATCGCTTTGCCCACATGGTCGGAGCAACAGAAACACTGGACTATGCGATCCGAAGCGCCTTCCGAGCTCACCTGTCGATGGCATCCAATCAGAATAAACAGATGCTCCGGCTGGTGGCCGCGATAGTCTCGGCGCTTTTACCACTAACATTTCTGGCTCTGCTGTATAATACCGGTGTTCTAGTCCACCCGGTTTTGAGCCTGGCGTATGCGGACGCGGCGGTGGCCGGCGTCGCTCTTCTAGCCGGCATCCTTTTGGCGCTGTACGTCTACAACCACAGGTGGTAGCTACTTCCTTCGATATACCCTCTGGCCATTCACGAGATGTGGGTAATCACCAGTTGATTCGGATTGCTGAATCTGTGCTGATGTGCTACAATCTTGGTTGATCGCGGATGGTTGAATGGGGAGTAGAGAGGACCAAGCATGGACACTGTCGAAGGCAGAAGTATCGCGGAATCCTTGCTGGAGTACGTGTTGGATGTTTTGGATGTCCACACGTATAGGCTGGAGGAACGCAGTGACACCGTGATGTTCACGGGCCGGCTACGAGAAGGCTCTGACAACGCGTTCAGGCGGTTGCAGGCGCGCCTCCGCCCATTGGGCTACCATGCCCTGCTCCGCCAAGACCGTGGTCAAGATATCATCGTAGCGACCCCGGCACCCGAGGTGAACCCGGCGTCACGTCCATGGCTGAACGGAGTTCTCTTCGCTGCTACCATTCTGACAACCCTCATGGCCGGGGCGCTGATGGAAGGCCGATTGCCCTGGAGGGGCCTGGACGCGCTATTGGCCGGCGCTCCCTTCTCCATCGCGATCTTGAGCATCCTTGGAACACACGAGTTAGGACACTACTTCGTCGCGCGACACTACGGGATGCAGGTCTCGCTGCCCTATTTCATTCCCTTTCTGCCGTTTCCATTTGGCATCGGCACGATGGGCGCTGTCATTCGCATGAAATCCCCCATGACCAGCCGCAAGGCGCTTTTTGATGTGGGTCTGGCCGGCCCCATTGCCGGTCTGGTTGTCGCCCTTCCCGTGCTTGCGATCGGTCTACGCATGTCCGAGTTGGCACCGGCCCACGTAGCCGGGAGCACTGTGGGATTATTGCTCGGTAAACCGCTGCTCTATAAAGCCGTTTCGCGCCTCGTCCTTGGCCCACTTCCGGAGTCTGTAAATGTACTGCTTAACCCCATCGCGTTCGCCGGATGGGTGGGGTTGTTTGTGACGGCCATGAACTTGCTGCCGGCCGGCCAATTGGACGGAGGGCATATCGCGTATGCGGTGTGGGGGCGGGGGCATCGCTATCTGGCTCAGACCACTTTTGCCGGGCTGATCGCCCTGGGTATCGGGCCGTTTCTGCTGAGCAAATTGCCTGGCATAGGACCGGTCCCTGGGTGGTCTGGGTGGCTGATCTGGGCCCTCCTCCTGAGCTTCTTTGGCCTGCGACACCCGCCGGCGCTGGATGATGTTACGCCGCTCGCCGGCCCACGCCGCATCGCCGGCATCCTGGCCATCGCTCTCGTCGTGCTGCTGATCACGCCAGTGCCCTTCAGCCTCCAGTAGGGGTATTGGGTATTGGATATTGGATATTGGACAGCACGACATGCCCAATACCCAATATCCAATATCCAATATCCAATATCTAGTGTCGATCCAGGGCTTCCTGCAGATCCCCCAACAGTTCGTCGCTTATCCTTTCCTCGCGTTTGATTGCGCGCCGGATGTAGCTTTTCAGTTTCTTGACGTGAAGAACGTCAGCCGGCACACCGTCAATGTGCAGGCTGACGTCTGGATGCGTGAAGACGACTGCCCCGCTGACTGGAATATCTGCATTGGGGAACTCCTGCCCCAGAAGCCCCTCCATCCGCGCCACGTCACGTCCTAGTTGTTGGATTGGATCCCCTAGCCGTTCGCGACTCAAGCTCTGCAATCTCTTGAGCAGGTTCTGTTGGTGCTTCCACTTGCCATTGACGTAGCGCACCGTGTCGCCGTGGCGTTTGACGGCGAAGACCATCACGCCATGCGGCGAGACGAGTACATGGTCGGCCGGCAACACGTAGTTGTAGAGAGAGTACTTGTCGTCAAAGCCTTTCAACGCTGTTTCCAGCGACTGGTCGGCGCGGGGTTCCTGCACCCATTTGTCAGACAGGTAAATGCCGACGCTGGACAGAAGCATACCCACGATCAAGGCGATATAAGTGGCTCCAATCATGACCGGAGTCTGCCATCGAAAAGAAACAATGAGCCCACCGACCAGAATGATCAGCCCACCCAACGCGGTCCAACTCCCCAGGCGCTGCCGGCTTGCGATTAAAGCCCGATCGGTTCTTACTTTCAAGAGTGTCTCCTCTTACTTACTTGCTTCAGATTCAGTTCGGCTGATACCCAATCGAATGGCCTCGACGATGTTCTCCTCCACAGCCTGGTGAGCCACTTCGATGGCTCTGGCCACCGCTGTAGCATCAGAACGACCGTGACCGACGATGACAACACCGCGAACCCCCAGCAGAGCGCCGCCACCGTACTCGCGGTAATCCAGCCGGCCTCTCACCGCGCCAAACGCTCCCCTGGACAATACAGCGCCAGCCATCGCCAGTGGACGCCGGCGGATCTCCTCCTTGATGATTTCCATCAATAGGCCGGCGACGCCCTCACTGAGCTTGATAATGACATTGCCCGTGAAGCCATCGGTCACTACGACATCGGCCAGGCCACGCGGAATGTCTTTGCCCTCGACGTTGCCGATGAAGTTGAGGCCACTATTGACTAGTAGCTCGTAGGCTTCTTGCACCAACTGGTTGCCCTTGCCTGGCTCCTCACCATTGGAAACCAGCCCGACGCGCGGGTTCTCAAAACCTAACACTAGCTTCGCGTAAGCCGCGCCCATGATGGCGAACTGGTGGAGATAGGCCGGCTTGACATCGGCGTTGGCGCCGACGTCGAGGACGAAACAATGGCCTGTCCGGGTCGGGAATATGGTGGAGAGCGCCGGCCGCTTGACGCCCTGGATGCGCCCCAGGTGAAACAAAGCAGCCGCCAGGACGCCGCCAGTGTTGCCGGCGGACACGAAGGCATCCGCTACACCTTGACGGACTAACTCCATACCGACGACCATGGATGAATCTTTCTTGGCCCGAACAGCGCCGGCGGGGTGTTCATCCATCTCGATCACCTCGCCGGCGTGGGCGACGGGAAGGTCGAGCCCTGCCGTGTTGTGTTTGGCGAGTTCACGATTGATCGCGTCCTCCCGCCCGACCAGTGTGACTGTGACAGCTTTTAGCGAGCGAGCAGCATGGACGGCGCCTTCCACAGTCACAGCCGGCGCCTGATCCCCGCCCATGGCATCCAGAACGATATTCATGGCCCTTCCCGTCGTAAACATATCGGTGCGGAACTCGACGGCGTAAGTATACCATTCCGGCATAGGAATAGCAAAGAG
>JBHHXF010000089.1:0-10066 GCA_046756905.1 Anaerolineae bacterium
TTTGTTCCCGACACGTCGCCGTTCAGCCCCGTGACCAGCAGCCGCTACTGGATGGCCGGCCTGGTGGCCAGTGGTGCAGTCATGGTGCTCTATACGGCCGCGAACTGGCTGCTGGGGCGGTTCGCGGCGACCTACCGGCCGCCGGCGTGGTGGCGCGTATGGGTGTTGTGTGCTGCGCCCCTTGTGATCGGCATTCCGCTCATCACGATGACCGTCAACCAGCCGACGCTGCCCGCGTTGAATGCCGGCCAGATCACGCTGGCCACGCTGATCGGACTGGTGTTGGCGCTGATGCCGGGTAAGATGGCTGCGGAGCGCCCGCGTGCTCTCATCTGGCTGGCGGCCGATGGGTGGGGGCTGACGCTGATGCTGTACAGCGTCAGCAAGCTCGAACTGGTGCCACGTTGGTTGGCACACGGTAGCACGATGTGGGTGTGGATGACCGCCGCAGGCTTCGTAGCCGGCGTGCTGTGGCTGCTCATCATGACCGGCCTGCGGATCTGGCGGTGCACGCCCATTCCGAGTACGCCGGCGCTCTTCACAGCCGGCCTGTGCATGGCCTACGTGCTGACCCCACTAGCGCACCACGTGATCGGCACGGACGGCTACTACTACATCAGCGACATGGACAACTTCTTTGCTCGGAGCCGCGCACTTCAGGTCGCAACCTGGCTGGTGGCAGTGGTGATGGCGCTGGGGGTTACGCGGCTACGGGAACATCTGGCTATGATTGGCGTGAAACCGCACACTAAGGCGATGTGACCAGCGAGGAGTGAAAAGAGTAGGAGGAAAGGGATGTCGAAGATCGATTTCAAGAAGACGCTGAAGCACCTGTACAGCCCACCAAAAAGCAAGTTCACCATCATGGACGTGCCGGCGATGAACTTCCTGATGATTGACGGCCACGGCGACCCGAACAACAATCCAGCCTTCCAGGATATTTCGGATGCCCTGTATGGCATGGCGTATACCATCAAATTCGCGCTCAAGTCCCAGGGTGTGGATTACGTGGTGCCGCCTCTAGAGGGTCTGTGGTGGATGGAGAACATGGGGGAGTTCAGCCTGGAGGCGAAAGATCAGTGGTTGTGGACGCTGATGATCATGCAGCCGGAATGGGCAACGCCCGAGGTCGTTGAGGAGGCCCGCGCAACCCTGGCGCGCAAGAAGAATCCGCCGGCGTTGCCGAGCTTGCGGTTCGAGACGTATGCTGAGGGACTCTCAATGCAGATCATGTACGTCGGACCCTACGCGGACGAAGGCCCCACCATCGCCCGGATGCACGCTTACATCGAGGAGGAAGGCTACGAACCGCACGGCAAGCATCACGAGATCTACCTGAGCGACCCCCGGCGGACGGCTCCAGAAAAACTCAGGACCATCATCCGTCAGCCGATCAGGGACATAGCACGCTGACTGAGTTTGACGAGCGATGTTTTTTGCCGGCCTGCCAGCACCTTGACAACGCCTTGTAAGTGCCCTATAATACTTATGTTTCGGTCGTAGGGATCCCGTGCCCCGTCTAGCGTTGCGAGTTTGAACGTCGCCGGCTGACGGTGGTAGCCGGCCGGTGGCGGAAGCGAGACCATTCGTCTTGGCGTTGTTGAATATTGCTTGGTGACCGTAATACAATCGGAGTTGCGCAAAGTCTCGGCCACACGATCGCCAGGTTTCACAGGCGTCAGGACAGCGAATTCACAATCTCGGCTTTGCCCCGGGTTGTAACCGTCGGACGGGGAGAGGGCCGAGATTTTGTTGTGTACCTGGAGGAGGTGAGGCTGAGGACTGACGCAAGCTGACGTGTATGTCATAGGGGTGTAGTGTTGAGTTGCAAGGGGGATTGAAGAACATGACTCCTGATGTTCAGAAACGCCCGTGGGAATCGCCGCTGGATGAAGAGTATTGGCAGGCTTTGCTGCATCAAGAAGAACAGGCTCCGCCACCCCCGGAAGCCCACCGGGGCGATGGGTGGAGCAACGCCCTGGTTCTAGGTGAGGGGGCGGTCGCCGGGCCGGAGCATGAGATGAGCCGGCGACCACAAACCGAGTCGCCTGACGGCCAGTTCAAAGACGCGCGCGACGAGGAGTGGCACTGGTTGCACGAATTGTATGAACAGTGCCAGGTCACCACGGTGCGCGCTATAGGTTGCAACAGGGGCGGCCTGTTGGTTCGGCTTGGAGCGTGTATCGGGTTTGTGCCGGCCTCCCAACTGGCCGACGTGCCGGAATGTCTGGGGACAGAGGAGTTGCGCGGTGAACTGGAGGCCATGGTTGGGCGGGAACTTCAGGTCAAGCTGATTGAGCTAGACCGAAGCCGCAACCGCATTATTTGCTCTGAGCGCGCTACAGCCTGGTCTGATGATGAGGTAAGTGCCCGATTGGAGTCTTTGGAGACCGGTCAGGTGGTCTGTGGTGAAGTGCGTAGTTTGTGCGAGTTTGGCGCATTCATCGATCTAGGCGGCATTGATGGCTTGATTCACATTTCGGAGCTATCTTGGGACCGCGTCGGACATCCGAGTGACATACTGGACGTTGGTCAGGAAGTTGAGGTCTGTGTGCTCAAGGTGGACCCCGAACAGCGCCGCATCGCGTTGAGTCTCAAACAGCTCCAGCCGGATCCGTGGATGCTTGTTGAGGAGAATTATGACGTGGGTGATGTAGTTGATGCTGTCATCACAAATGTCGTGGAGTTTGGCGCCTTCGCTCGCGTCCCCGAAGGTATTGAGGGACTGATCCACATATCTGAGTTAGCTGAGGGCCATTTTCTCCATGCGCGCAATGTGGTGCAGGAAGGGGATCGTGTTGTAGCGCGGGTTCTCAACATCGATTCCGTCAGTCACCGGCTGGGACTGAGCCTGCGGCAGACCTGATACGATTGCAAAGAGTGACTGAAACGGTGGGAACTAGTCGGTTCTCACCTGAACTTATCTTCGACCTGGAAAGGAGTTGATTATGAATGGCAAGTGTCGAACTTCGCCCTGGCGAATCACAGGAGGAGCTACTTAAGCGCTTCCGCAAGGAGGTCGCGGAGAGCCGAATTCTGAGTACTTATCGGAAGAAGCGCTGGTTTATTTCCAAGAGCGAACTGCGTAGGAAAGCCAGAAAGCGCGCTGCGCGGAAGTTGGCCCGACAGCGTCGGAAGGACTACTTCTAGCGAGTCGAGCAATCGTTGGCTAGATGGCTGGATGGCTTGTTGGCTCGTGGAGCACCGAGTCGTCCAGCTATGTAGCTATCCAGCCATCTAGCAATCCAGCAATTTCGTAATCGTTTCCCTGCCCGGATTCATTAAAAGAGAGAACAACGATGGCACGTAGAGCATCCAGACGCCGCTTTGAGGCATCGTTCAACTTGGATGATGCCATGCAACGGGACGTGCTGGGTGTCATCCTGACGGCGCTGGGTGGCGTGACTTTTCTGAGCCTTTTGACTGTCACCCATGGAACGCTGAGTGACTGGTGGGCATTCCAGTTAAGGCGCGTTTTTGGGTGGGGCGCACTGATCGTAGCCGGCCTGGTGATTGTTGCCGGCATTGCCATCCTGATGCGTCGGCGCGAGGGTGAGTGGTGGGTCCCATGGCTGCGTGTTATCGGGCTTGAGCTAGTTCTCACTGCCTCGTTAGCGCTCCTTCACCTGGCAGCCGGCGGCGCCAGCCCGTTGGCTACAGCAGAGGCCGGCCGCGGTGGCGGCTTAGTCGGCTACGCCATCAGTCAGCCGCTTATTGA
The DNA here is from genome assembly GCA_046756905.1 of Anaerolineae bacterium. Lineage (GTDB taxonomy): Bacteria > Chloroflexota > Anaerolineae > Epilineales > JAANWY01 > JBHHTZ01. The sequence goes on from JBHHXF010000089.1 coordinate 3,719, forward strand.
TACCATCGGCAACTCAGGGGCGGTCTTGCTGATGATCGCACTGGGCGTGATTGGTATTGTGTGGGCATTGGACGTTGCAGTGCGCGACGCCACCAGTAGCGCTGCGGCGGTCCTGGCCGGCCTGGCTCGACGCGTGGAAGAGGCCGGCGAATCGGTCGAGCCGGTTGTGACGCCTGAACCTCAGCCGGTTCCAAAGCGTGCAGCAGTACGCCGCTCACCTGCCAGAACTACTACTGTTTCCCCGCGAAAGATTCGGGACACCACGTCTTCCCCAAAACAGCGGGCCCCCAAGGTCACTGTGGAAACCGGACTGCCGCCTTTGGAGTTGCTGGATCCCGCCTCGCCGCAGAAGTTCCAGGAAGCTGAACTCCGCCAGAGGGTGCGTACAATTGAAGAGACCTTGATGGCCTTCGGTGTGCCGGTGAAGGTGGTGTCCGTCAATCAAGGCCCGACGATCACGCAGTTCGGTGTCGAGCCGGGCTACGTGGAGCGAGCCGGCAAGAGGCGCAAAATCCGCGTCAACGAGATCACACGGCTGTCAGACGATCTGGCCCTGGCGCTGGCGGCCGCTCCGGTGCGGATTGAAGCGCCGGTGCCAGGCCAGTCGATAGTCGGTATTGAAGTGCCCAACTCCGATATTTCCGTGGTCGCACTCAGGGGCGTGATGGAGTCGGCCGAATTCCAGCGCGTCAATCGCAAGTCGAAACTGGCTTTGGCGTTGGGGCGGAACGTGGCCGGCGAAGCCGCGGCCACCGACCTCGCCCGAATGCCCCACCTGTTGATCGCCGGCGCGACCGGCTCCGGCAAAAGCGTCTGCATAAACGCCATCATCGCTGCCTTCTTGCTGCAAAACACACCACGTGACCTCAAACTCATATTGGTTGACCCGAAACGTGTTGAGTTGACCAACTACAACGGCATCCCGCATCTCCTGGCGCCGGTGGTGGTCGAGACTGAAGAGGTTGTTGGGTCATTGCGGTGGGCTCAACGCGAGATGGATCGACGCTACAAACTGTTTGCTGAGGCCCGCACGCGCAACATCGGAACCTACAACAAGAAGATCTCTCGGCGTAAGGATGGCGAGGTGTTGCCTTACGTGGTGGTTATCGTGGACGAACTGGCCGACCTGATGATGGCAGCGCCAGACGAGGTCGAACACCTGGTTTGTCGCCTGGCTCAAATGGCCCGAGCGACGGGCATTCACCTGATAATCGCGACTCAGCGGCCATCAGTCGACGTTGTGACAGGTTTGATCAAGGCCAATTTCCCGGCTCGCATCTCATTTGCTGTCACCAGCGGCACCGATTCCCGCGTGGTGCTGGATACGGTCGGCGCGGAAAAGCTCCTGGGCGGGGGCGATATGCTGTTCCTGCCGCCGGATGCAAGCTCGCCGCGACGGCTTCAGGGGAGCTATGTGTCGGATCGAGAGCTCAACAAGTTGACGGCTTTTTGGCGCGGTACCGGCTGGGAGACGGTGAGCAGCGCATCGTTGGCCCCCTGGGCCGGCATCGTGGAGAGCTTGGGCGAAGAAACCGACGAATTGCTGGACGAAGCTATCGAACTTGTTCGCCAGCACGAGCGGGTGTCGGCCTCGTTCCTTCAGCGCCGGCTGCACATCGGATATCCCCGCGCGGCCCGTATGATCGACGAACTGGAAGGGATGGGAATCGTGGGGCCGGACGAAGGCGGGGGGCTTGGTCGGGAGGTTCTCGCCGTCGAAGAGTACGACGATTTGGACTGACCATGATTACCCACCTCATTGCTCTCACAATCCCCTGGGGTCTGATCAGCTTGTCTGGCGTGATGTCGCCTGGACCGATCTCGACGATGGCCGTGAGTGAGGGCGCCCGGCGGGGCTACCGCGCTGGCCCGCTCATCAGCGTAGGTCACGCTGTGACAGAGTTGGTGATGGTGGGGGCGCTGGCTCTGGGGTTGAGCCGTGTGCTTCAGCAGACGACGGTGGCCGGCGTAGTTGGGCTGGTGGGTGGTCTGGTACTGGCCTGGATGGGGTTGGACATCATCCGGGGGGCTCGCGAGGCCCGGTTGTCGCTGGATATCGAAGCTGCCGGCGGGGGCAGCCTGCTTGCGACTGACCAGCAGTGGGGCTTGGTGTCGGCCGGCGTGCTGTTGAGTGTGTCCAACCCGTTCTGGTTGCTGTGGTGGGCCACAGTGGGATCAGCCAACATGCTGGGGTTCCTGGAGTACGGTCTGATCGGGCTGGGCGTGTTCTACCTCAGTCACATCAGCCTGGATTTCGGGTGGAACAGTTTGCTGGCGGGACTGGCGCGGTCGGGCCGGCAGGTTGTGAGCGATGGCGTATTCCGGGCCGTGTTGACGGTGTGCGGCGTGTTTCTTGTGCTGTTTGCGGTCTATTTTGTTGTTGTGGGTGTTCGGTTCTTGCGGAGCTAACGTTTCCCCCCACTTTGGCGAGTCTTCACCTCCCATGCTATACTTGTGACAGAGGAATTCCTGTCACCGCGAGTGACACATTGTACGTAGAGAGGTGAGGTCATGGCCGGCCATTCAAAATGGGCCAACATCAAACACAGAAAGGCCAGGCAGGACGCCAAGCGAGGTAAAATCTTTACCACTCTGGCGCGGGAAGTCACTGTGGCGGCCCGCAGCGGTGGTGATGACCCTCAGTTCAACTTCAGACTGCGCCTGGCGATTGATCGGGCCAAAGCGGCCAACATGCCCAACGATACCATCGAGCGGGCAATAAAGCGTGGAACGGGCGAGCTCGAAGGCGCTCAACTTGAAGACATTACGTACGAGGCCTATGCGCCACATGGCATCGCGTTACTGATTCAGGTAGTTACGGACAATCGCAATCGAACGGTTGCAGAACTTCGCAAGGTGTTCAACCGGCAGGGCGGCAGCCTGGGCGAGAGCGGGAGCGTGATGTGGCAATTCGATCGCAAGGGGCGGATTGTGGTTGAGACCGACGGTTCCGACCCCGAGGAGTTGGCGCTCCTGGCCATTGATGCCGGCGCCGACGACTTCGAAATCGACGAGGGCCTTGTCTCGATCTACACCGTGCCGTCGGACCTCGAAGCGGTGAAGAATGAGTTGGAAAGCAGCGCCGCCAGCATCACCGATGCCGAATTGACATTGGTGCCCAAAACAACCCTTGAGTTAGATGGGGAACAGGCCCTGAAAACGCTCCGCCTCATGGAAGCCCTGGAAGATCTGGACGACGTCCAGCAGGTAATTTCCAACCTGGATATCTCGGATGAAATGATCGCCCAGTTCGAGGAAGCGGCGTAGCGATCATCGCGAATTGGCAACCTGAAACTATGCTGGTGTTGGGCATTGATCCGGGTACAGCGATCACGGGCTACGGGCTGGTGAGGGAGATCGGTGGCCGGCAAGTAGAGCTTGTGGACTACGGTGTGATTCGCACTCCGTCCAAGCAGCCCATGGCCGAGCGCTTGAAGCAACTGTACCATGATCTGAGTCGTATTATTGACAGTTACCGGCCGGACGAGGCGGCTGTGGAGGAACTGTTCTTCAGTCGCAATGTGACGACCGCTTTGTCAGTGGGCCAGGCGCGCGGGGTGGCGATTCTGGCTGCGGCCGAGGCCGGCCTTCCGGTTCACGAGTACAAGCCCAGGGAGATCAAACAGGCCGTCGTCGGCTACGGTAACGCATCCAAAGAGCAGATCCAGCAAATGGTCCGGGTCTTGCTAGGCATCGACGAGATTCCTCGCCCCGACGACGCCGCCGATGCTGTCGCTGTGGCCATCTGCCACATCCACTCAGCGCCGTTTGAAAGCTTGGTTGAATGAACTCCAGCACTTCCGAAAACCGGTGTGGTGTTGGGTTTGTGCATCGCGTAGGGGCGAAGCAAGTCGGAGAGCGGGTTGCTGTGTGAAGTCGAGTCCGTTGGGATACAGTTAATCTTCGACCACGTCGGCAAGCCGGCCCTCAGTGACTTCGACAAGCTGCTCGAAGGCAATGGGGAAGTTGGCTCGGGGGGTGCCGGCGGCGGCATGAACGACCTCAAACCGCTCCAGCGTTTCGTCAATGAACGTCGGCATGGTGTTCTTGTGTCCGACCGGCGGCACGCCGCCTATAGCAAAGCCGGTCGCTGCGCGGACTGCATCGGCGTCGGCGAACCGGATCTTCTTTTTTGAGACCCCCAGCAATCTGGCGAGTTTGGCTGTATCGGCCCGCCGGTCGCCGGCCACCAACACTAGCAAGGGCTCGCCATCCACGGTGAACACGAGGGATTTGACGATGCTTCCCAGTGGCACGCCGATTGCCGCCGCAGCATCGGCCGCAGTGCGCGTGCCCTGCGGATAGTGCGTGATTTCGGTTTCCACTCCCAGCGTCGCGAGAGCTTGTCCCACGCGATCAACAGAACGACTCATTTCTCGAAGTATCTTTTGGATGATGTGGTTCTTTGGGTTACGGTCATGATTGTATCACACTCTGTCAAGCCATTGCCAGCCGATGCTGACTTACCTGCCACCAAAGTGTAAGCCCCAGCGGGACGAGGGATGCCACTACCCCCACGATGCCCATGACACCAAAGCCCAGGGCTGCAAATACAATTCCGCTACCGAGGCTCCCCATTGCCGACGCTAACCCGATCAGCATATCGTTGAAGCCTTGCGTTCGTGCCCGTTCGGCTGGTGAGAGCTGATCGGCCAACAGCGACGATCCCCCGACGTAGCAGAAGTTCCATCCCAACCCCAGTAGGAACAGTGCGACTACGAGCGGCAGCACATTCGGCGAAAGAGGCGCAAGCAGGGAGGCGAGGATCAACGTCCCCGCGCCAGCCAGGATCACCGGACCGCGCCCCCAGCGATCGGTCAGCCGGCCAGAGAAGATGGAGAAGGCGTACATGCCAAGCGTGTGGGACGAGAAGACCAGTGAGACGGCGGTCAGGCTATGCTTATGGTCTTTCATGTGCAGGGCGGTAATCACCATCAGCATGACCATCACCATCTGGCCAACCACCATGGCGGTGACAGCCACGATCGCCGCCGGCTCGCGCAGGATTTGCAGCACAGAGCGCGTCGGTCCCTGGTGGGGCACTGTTTCGGGGTACAGACGGGCGATCTGGCGTCCAATGTCCCGTGGATCGGGCCTCAACCAGAGTAGGATCACTGCTGATGCGAGACCGAAGAGCAACAGGCCGGCGGCGTACGGGCCGACAAGCTCGTCTAACCCAGCTTGCACTGCCCATCGACCCGTCGGCCCAACCAACAGCGGTCCGAACACGGCGCCCACCGTCCCGCCAATGACGACATTCGAGATGGCCCGACCGCGCTCGGCTGGCGGGTGGACCTCCGCTGCCACGAAACGACCCAATTGCAGCGCCGCGTTCGCGACCCCCATCAACGCCAACCCTGCGAGGAGCAGGAAGAACGAACGGCCCATCACTGCACCGCCGGCCAGGCCGGCCCCGACCACGCCCAGCATCAGCCCCAGTCCCAGACTGCCCCGTCGCCCGATGCGGTCCATGGCGTAGCCCCACGCGAAGGCGCTGAGCGCTGCGCCCAGCAGATACACAGCCGCCGGCACGCCGGCCCAGGCCCGCTGTCCGCTGAGTTCCGCGCCGACAATTGAGTTGATCGCTGCCGCTGCAATAAAGCCGGCCGACCCCAAACTCTGCGCGAGGAATAGGGTGGCGGTGATCTTGCGGGCGATGCGGGAGTAGTTTGTCACCTTTACGAGATAAATCGTGGAGAGGAGTTAGCCCGTGATGAACTGAGATCTGTTCCGATTATCCGTTCCAGCGCAATACCACAACTTCTTCCCTTAATTCTTGCTGCGTGGCAGTTGCAAAGCGCTTGCGAAACAGATCGACACGCACTACTTCATATTCCAGCTCACTGGCAATATCAGCCAGGATCTGTCCGGTCCGAATCATGATCCTGAGGTAAGACGCCTGATCTCCAACCACATACGCTAAGTGTGCGCCAGGTTTGAGCACTTCTCGTAACCCCGACAAATGTCGGGCCATCCCCCCAAAGGAGAATCCGATTTGACCTTCCCAACCCCAACTTCTGGACCGAAGCGTAGATTGCCTATCGAAGATACGAGAGCATTGGCCAGAGCAAGGCGCATGTGCTGGAAATGTCGCGTGGTCTTATACTGAACCAGGCAATCGAGCAAGACAAGTGTCTTATGAAGCGGAATGGGGCTTATCGAGTTCTTGATCAATAGCTTTGCGCGATCGGAGTTCAGAGTCAGCAATCTGTCTGCAGACACTGCTTGAGAAAACGATGGACAATCTTCTATCCCCTGCTTCTTCAGAGTTGAAAGTGCTTTGTCTGCAACTGGGGCGCATACAGAACTTGGGGGAGCGAGCCCTTCGATACGCTTCGCTACTCAGGA
>JBHHXF010000090.1:0-9971 GCA_046756905.1 Anaerolineae bacterium
CGCATCCCGCATCCCGCATCCCGCATCCCGCATCTCGCATCTCGCATCCCGCATCCCGCATCTCGCATCCCGCACCCCGCATCCCGCATCCCGTTTCACGCGGCTCCTGGTTCCTCTCCCTGGCCGCCCTCCTCATCATGGGTACTACCTGGATCGCCATCTCCCGCGTGCCAGCCACCTCCGACCCAACAACGGCAGCACCTCAGGTCGGCTTCCTGGCCCCGGACTTCACGGCGACGACCCTGGCTGGTGAGACAGTCACCCTCAGCCAATTGCGTGGCACGCCCGTAGTCCTGAACTTCTGGGCCACATGGTGCCCGCCGTGTCGTGCCGAGCTGCCCCACTTTCAGTCGGCGCACGCAGCCCAGGGTGACGGGGTCATCATCCTGGCGGTTGATGAGCGCGAAGACCCGCAGCAGGTGGCCGGCTTTGCCCAACGCCTTGGTCTCACCTTCCCCATTCCGCTGGATACCGACGGCCGCATCGGTGTGCAGTACCGCGTTCGGGCCTTCCCGACCACCTACTTCATCGACGCCAACGGTGTGATCCGCCGGGTGATTCGCGGCACCACCACCCGCGCCGTCCTGGACAGCACGCTGGCCGGCCTGATCACTGATCACTGATCACCGGTCACTGATTACTGATCATGTATCCCTCAATCGACATCCTGGGCCTCAGCCTGCCCACCGGACCGCTAGCCCTCATCGCCGCCTTCTACGCCGGCCTGTGGCTGGCCGGCCGCGAGGCGGATAGACTGGACCTGGACCCCAACCTGCCGTGGGATTTCGGGACGGCGGCGTTGGTGGCCGGCATCGTCGGCGCGCGGGGGTGGTATGTGGCAGTCAACTGGCCGGCGTATGCGCTGGATTGGAAGCAGGCATTTGCGCTGGCCTCGGGCAGCCTGGCCATTGCGCCGGGCGCGATCATCGGGATCGTGGTCGGGCTGATCTGGATTGGGCGCCGGGGAGTGGATTGGCCGGCCTTCGCCGATGCCCTGGCGCCGGGGCTGGCTCTGATGCAGGCCATTGCCGGCCTGGGGGCGTTTCTGAGCGGCGAAGCCTACGGGGAGCCGTCGAACGTGCCGTGGGCTATCCAGTTGTGGGGCGAAGCGCGCCACCCGGTGCAGATCTACGAGGCGCTGGTGGGGTCGGCTGTTCTGGTGGGGTTGTGGTATCTGCGGCGGAGCAAGCTGTATGCCGGCTTTGTCTTTCTGCTCTACGTCCTGCTGGCGGCGGTGGGCCGGCTGTTTTTGGAGGCCTTCCGGGGGAACCCGGCGCTGCTGCCGGGCGGCTTTCGCACAATGCAGGTCCTCAGCCTGGCCATCGCCTTGGTCGCTTGGCTGACCCTCTACGCGCGCAAGGCCGGCCCGCTCCGACTGATGCCGTCCAAAAGAACAGGGCAGGAATGAAGAACGCTCACCCCTGCCCCAGTGGATGATAAACGCAGTCGACCTTGTATGAGACGGTCAACACTTGAGTATTAGGCCTAACTTCTGTAGCGGTACACGATCCGTCCGCGGGTTACATCGTAAGGCGTCAACTCAACCTTCACGCGGTCACCCAACAGGACGCGAATGTAGTACTTCCGCATCTTGCCGGACAGGTAAGCGAGAACTTGGTGCCCGTTTTCTAACTCCACCTTAAACTGAGCGTTGGGAAGGGCCTCGACGACATTCCCTTCCGCTTCGATCTTTTCCCTGGTATTCACTGCCATCGGCATTCCCTCTTTCACACCCGTCTTGACGCAAAAAAGACGCCAGGCAAACTATCCTGGCGGCTTAACGCGTTCCTCACTGAAACAGTCTGTCTTAACAATAATGATAACATAGAACTGACCGGGAGTCAAGTAGATGGTTGAACTGGGTGGACTAACAACTTGTCAGAGATCTCAGGCTCGTACACCAGGGAGGCATCATTCAGCCGCAGTTTCTCCAGGGCATCCCGCATGGTGGATAAGTATAGCACGTCTCCAATGCAAATAGACAGGCGCTCGTGTTCCTTTTATCCATGAGAAGTTGCCGACCTGTCGGATTGAGGCGTGCTTATCCACGGCGGGAGGCGGCTCTGGCCGCATCCACGTAGTGTCTGACGCGCTCAGGGTCTACCGGGTTCTCGGCCACGCCATCGACTTTCAGCGATGAGCCGACAATGGCTCCATCGGCATACTCCAGGTAGTCGGCGATGTTCTCAGCCGTGGTGCCGCTGCCCAGGAGGACGGGCCGGCGGGCCAGCCGGCAGGCTTCGCGCACATAGCCCAGGTCCGGTGCATCCCCCGTCATCCGACCGGAGACGATCAGCGCATCCGCCAGGTAGAACTCGGTCCACTCGATGTGGGTTTCCAGGTCCAGGCCAGGGAATGGGATGGAGTGCTTCTTGTCCACGTCGGCGAAAAGCTTCAGGTGTTCGGCCTGGAGCGCCTTGCGCTTGCGCAGCAAGTCGGCGGCGCAGCCGTGGTCCAGTTCGCCGGTGTCCCACAGACGCGCCCCGGTCAGCAGGCAGACGCGGATGAAGTCGGCGCCGGCGGCGACCGCGATGCCCACTTCTACCTCGCCGCCGTTGTGTACCACGTTGATTCCGACAGGGACATCTACTGCTTCGACAACCTTGCGCGCCGCCACCGCCTGACAGGTCATGGTTTCCAGAGGTGTGTTGGTTCCCACGTAGTACGGCAGGTCCCACATATTCTCCACGATCAATCCGTCCACGCCGTTGTCAACCAGCGTGTGGGCATCTTCCAGCGCCCGCTCGATGATCGTGTCCATGCCGTAGCCAGTGTAACCAGGCGCGCCCGGCAGCGGCCACAGGTGGACCATGCCGATGATCGGTTTATCCACGCCGAACATGTCACTCAGTCGCTGCAAGCGCAGGCTGTCCAGGTGTTCACGCCATTTCGCTGTCATAGATCTTCTCCTTCTCGTGCTCTTGAAACGGGCGATGTTCGCGGGATGGTAGGGGCGAGGCAAGGCGGAGAGCAGGTCCTCTCGCTTCGATACCACCAGTCCGCCTTGCCTTGCCCCTACCGCACCACGCATGATTGGGTAAATGCTAGCTCACGATGATCTTGCCAGCCAGCCCAGCACGAGGTCCAACTCGCCGGCCCACTCGGCCCACCGTCCATCATCTCGCTGCTCTTTCACAAATTGGAGGACGCGTGCCGGCCCGGACAACGCCCCGCCGGCACCCACCACCGTCGTAGTGAGTGCGCCCAGGGCATTGGCCAGGAGGGCCGAGGCTCTCAGACTGAGCCCGGCCAACCGCCCGGCAATAAACCCGGCATCGAAGGCATCGCCGGCGCCCGTCGAATCGACAGGATCGATCTTGAACCCTGGTGTCGTCCATTCCTCCGAACCATCCGAGACGTGGCACCCCTTCGCACCCAGCTTGACGACCATGGTTCGGACACCCCGTGCCTGGAGCCAGCGGGCGGCGCGCGCCGGCGTTTGCTTGCCGGTCAGCAACTCGACTTCTGCCTGGTTGGGCAGGAACAGATCGCTGACCGCAGCAACTTCCACCACTGCTGCGCGCCACGCCAGCGTCGCCGGCCCCATCCCGGCATCGAGGCTGATGGGAACGCCGGCTTGCCGGGCCACCTCCACTGCCCTGCGCACGGCTGCCTGGCCGGATTCGGACAACAGCGCATAGCCCGACAGGTGTAACCACCGCGCCTGCTCGATAGCGGTCGCGTCGATGTCGTCGGGTGACAGCCGGCGGTTGGCGCCGCGCCCGCCGAACATCGTGCGCTCGCCGTCCGGTGTGACGGTCACGAACATGACGCCGGTCGTTGCCTCGGCATCACGGCGCACGTGCGACACATCCACGGCAGAGGACCGCAGTCCGCGCAGCGCCCACTCCGCCAGCGGATCATCCCCGATCCGCCCCAGCATGACCACATCCAACCCCAGGTGGCCGAGGGCAGCGGCCGTGTTCGCCGCCGAGCCGCCACTCTCCATGCGGAGTTCTTCGGCCAGCGCGTGTCCGCCCGGCGACGGGTAGTGATCCACCCGCGCCAGGATGTCAACATTTATGTCGCCAACTACGACAACGTCAGGGGATGGCATTCTCGATGGCACTCAACATGTCAATCGACGCAACCGTCGTGTCGGATACAAGCCACGCCAGGAATTCGACGTTGCCCTCCGCCCCGGTGATGGGGGACGGAATGAGATCCCGCAGGCGCAGGCCCTGTCCCTCAGCAAAAGTCAGAATCCTATGCAGAACGCGGCGGTGGACGTCGTGATCGCGGACGATGCCGCCTTTACCCACATCTTCCGGGCCGGCCTCGAACTGGGGTTTGATGAGCGGGATGATGTGGCCGGCCGGCTTCAGCCACCCCACGACCCTGGGCAGCACCAGCCGCAGCGATATGAAAGAGACGTCGATGGTTGCCAGGTCCGCCTGCTCCGGCAGCTCCTCGAGATATCGCACATTGGTGCGCTCCATCACGATGACCCGCTCGTCCTGCCGCAGCGACCAGGCCAACTGACCGTAACCCACATCGATGGCATAGACTTTCGCCGCGCCGCGCTGGAGCAGACAGTCGGTGAACCCGCCGGTCGATGCACCCACGTCAGCGGCGACAAGGCCGGAGACGTCGATATCGAAGGCATCCAGAGCCGCGGCCAGCTTCAACCCGCCGCGACCCACGTAGGGGAGCCTCTCGCGGATGCGGATGGCGGCATCAACTGGCACTTCCATGCCCGGCTTGTCGTGCACGCGATCATCAAGCAGAACTTGGCCGGCCCGGATCAACTGCTGCGCTCGATTTCGGCTCTCGGCCAGCCCGCGCTCGACTAGCAATACGTCCAACCGCTCCCTCTTTGACATCCTCTCGTTTATAGCCGGAGCCGACCCAAAAGTCAAGGGCAATATGCCCGCAAGAAGTAGGGGCGAGGCAAGTCGGAGAACAGATTCTTTTGCTTCGACACCACCAATCCGACTTGCCTCGCCCCTACCGCACAACGAACTATTGGGTAGATACAAGCACAGAATGGAGAACGCGAGGGTTAGCTGAGTGGCATCTCCAGCGTCAGTCTGCTATACTTGGAGGCGGAGGATAATCATGGAAGGCTTTCCGGCAGCCCAAATTCGCATCGTTGAGATTCTGATCGTTGTCTCATTGGTGGCCGTCCTGGCGCGGCGGTTCAAGTTGCCCTACACGGTAGCTCTGGTCCTGGCTGGCCTGGGTCTTACACTTCAGACGCGACTGCACCTGGAACTGACACCTAATTTGGTGCTGGCGATATTCTTGCCTCCGCTGGTCTTCGAGGCGGCATTCCATTTGCAATTCCGCAACTTACAGGAAGACATTAGCTCTATCCTGGCTCTGGCAGTGCCGGGTATGGCCTTGAGCACGGCCCTGGTTGGCGGCCTGCTCTTCGTCGCGCGTGTACTTCCCTTGCCGGCGGCGTTGCTCTTTGGCGCACTCATTTCCGCCACAGACCCCGTATCTGTCGTTGCCACCTTCAGAGCGCTGGGCGCTCCTCGCCGGCTGACCATCCTGGTCGAAGCGGAGAGCCTGTTCAACGACGGCACCGCCATCGTCGTCTTTCAGATCATGCTCGGCCTGGTGCTCGCCGGCTCCTTCTCGGTCGCCCAGGGCATGACGGATTTCGTGCGCGTGTCACTGGGCGGCCTTGCAATAGGCCTCGTCTTCGGCTATGTGGTTGCTCTGATGATCGGTCGCATTGACGATTATCTTATCGAGATTACCCTGACCACTGTGCTGGCGTACGGAAGCTATCTGGTAGCCGAAGAGCTGCACCTGAGCGGCGTGCTGGCGGTGGTCATGGCCGGCTTGATCAACGGCAACATCGGTCCGAGGCGAATGTCCCCATCCACCCGAATCGTACTTTTCAACTTCTGGGAATACGTTGCTTTTCTGTCTAACTCGTTTGTCTTCCTTCTGATCGGGATGAATGTGGTTGTGGCGGAACTCCTGCGCTACTTGCAGCCGGTGCTGATCGCAGTCGCGGCCGTGCTGATGGTGCGGGCAGCGACTGTCTACGGGTTGGGAGCACTAGTCCGCCTGTTCAAGCGAAACGTACCGCTCTCTCACCTCCACGTGATGGTGTGGGGAGGACTGCGCGGAGCGGTGAGCCTGGCTCTGGCCCTAAGTCTCCCGTATGCCGTTGCTGAACGACGTCAGTTACTGGCTATGGCCTTCGGTGTTGTGCTCTTTACGCTGCTGGCCCAGGCGACCACCATTCCCTTCGTGCTCAGGCGGCTTGGCTTTACTCGCGGGGCAGATCGCTCGCTGGCGTACCAGCGTCTGCAGGGGGAACTCCTGGCCGCGCGGGCTGCGCGTCAGCACATCGACCGCCTGCATGATGAAGGTGCTCTGATCCCTCGCGCCTGGACCATTGTGGATGAAGAACTCAAACACCGGGAAGAACAGGTGCTGGCTGCCATTGACAATTTGTTCGCTACTCACCCGGAATTCCAGGTGGAGGTTGTTACCCTGGCTCGACGTGAGGCCCTACGCGCTCAGCGGGCCGCCCTGGCCGCCCTGGCCCGCGAGGGCCTGCTGAGCGAGGAGATCATGCATCAACTACAGGTTGAAGTGGATGCCGCTCTCCAGACACCCCACGAAGTGCTACAGAGAGCGCAGGAGGCGGAAACTGCGCAGCGCGCTGAGGCTCCCCCTTTGTGAGCTGAACGGCGATCCTGAGAAGCAGGGGAACGGGAGTGCTGAGTGTATGACTTGCGAGTACTGATTGTGGCGGACGACCCGTTGGCCCGTGCCGGCCTGGCCGCGCTGCTGGTAGATCAGCCTGGGTGCACCGTGGTCGGCCAGATGGCCAGTGACGACGATCTGATGGCTCAGGTGTCGGTGTACCGCCCCGACGCGTTGCTGTGGGACCTGGGCTGGGACCCCCAGCCAACTATGGACCTCCTGGCCGACGTTGAAGACATCACCCTGCCCGTGGTCGCCTTGCTCCCCGACGAGGCGGGCGCAGCCAACGCCTGGAACGCCGGCGCGCGTGGTCTCCTGCTGCGTGACGCCGATACCGAGACCCTGGTAGCGGCGCTGATCGCCGTCGCCCAGGGGCTGGTGGTTCTGGATTCGAGGCTGGCCGGCGCTCTGGTGCCAGCCATAAAGATGCCAAACGCTGGCCTCGTCGAGGATTTGACACCCCGCGAACTGGAAGTGCTTCAACTCCTGGCCGAGGGCCTCCCCAACAAGGCCATTGCCTATAAACTGGGGATTAGCGATCACACCGTGAAATTCCACGTGAACGCCATCCTGGGCAAGCTGGGCGCTCAGAGCCGCACCGAGGCGGTAGTGCGGGCGACGCGGTCGGGGTTGGTTATTCTGTGAGACAAAAGGCCGGTTTCGCACTGCAACGTCTTGAGGTCTGGTCCGGCCCAGACCCTTAGCAGATAGGAGATGAACGATGACTGTTGAGCATAAAGAACTTCGCCGTCGACTGGCTGAGCACTTGGACCAACTCGACGAAAAGGGATTGGGGCAACTCGACGCCCTGCTGAGGGACGGGGGACTCGGATTGCCGGCGGTGGATGCCGGCGCTCTCGAGCCGAAGCTGCTCAGCCGGCGACAGTTGCTGGGAGGGCTGCTGGCCGGCGGTGTGGTGCTGGGCGGCACCAACACCGCGACGGCCCTCTTTGCGCGAGAACAGGGTGTGGAGGCCGGCCGGCAGTTGGGGGCCGAGGTGGCTCGCGTGCAGGTGATGGCTGAGTCCGCGCCCGCGCTGGAGAAAATGCAGGCCGAGATTGATGCACTGCGAGGACTGATGGCGCACTACGAAGCGCTGGACAGGATCGACATCGATCTGGCTCTGGTTCGGTCCATTGAGAAATTCGAGTTGTCCCTGGCCGGGCTACCAGGTCTCAGCGGGCCTCTCGCCGATGGGATCGACGCTGTGCAAAACGCTGTTGATCAGTTCCAGGAGGCCATGCCGGCCATTAAGCAAGGCATCGCGCAGGTGGATGACACGCTGGACTCGCTGGACGAGCGACTCGACTCGTTGCGCGAGAGTTTGGAGGAAGTTGTGGAGCGCACGGCGCCCATTGCCGATGCCCTGGGTGACTTTTTCGACACGGTGTTGTCTCGGATTCCCTTTGGCATTGGTGAGCGCATTGAGCTGGTCGTGCAGCGTCTTCGCCAGTTGATCGACAGCGTGCCGGCGACCATCGCCTCGGTTCGCGAGCGTCTCCTGAGCCCCCTACGATCGACGTGGTTTGCCGATTCGGATGAAGATGGCGTGCAGGCCGGCCTGCTCACGCCGATCCGGGCGCAACTGCTGGACCCCGCCGGCCAACTCTTGACCGGCCTGGACGACGTGGCCGCGGACTGGCAACGGGAAGTAGTGGGGCCGGCCCGCCGCACACTGGCCGAGCGCGAGGCCGTTCGGCAGGCGCTGGATGAGTACAAGCGGAGGCATCGATTAACCTGACAACGCAACGCGAAAGTGCACCCTCTCGTTCGCCCATCTCAACCCCTTTGATCGCCGAAGGTCTCCTGACCGAGGCGAATCGGGCTCGGTCAGGAGACCTTCGCCCATCAAGGATCAGTGTCTCAAAACTGATCACTGATCACTGATTGCTGATCACTGGATAAACGCGGAGTCGATAAGTGACGCCAACCCTGACTTTCCCCAACGGCTTCCTCTGGGGCACAGCCACAGCCGCACACCAGGTTGAAGGGGGGAACTTCAACAACGATTGGTGGGCCTGGGAGCAGGCCGGCCACATCGTGGATGGCGGCACTTGCCGCATCGCCTGCGACTGGTGGCTGCGCGCGGAGGCGGATTTCGACCGGGCAGCAGCGCTGGGGCAGAACGCGCACCGCCTGTCCATAGAGTGGAGTCGGATCGAGCCGACTCGCGGCAAATGGAATGATGCTGCCATCGCCCGGTATCGCCAGATGCTGGTAGCCCTGCGGCAGCGCGGCATCACCCCGATAGTAACGCTACATCACTTCACCAACCCCCTGTGGCTTGCCAGAGAGGGTGGCTGGGAGCGCCCGTCGGTGGTAGAGGACTTTCGGCGCTTCACCGAAAAGGTCGTTGGGGAGCTGGGAGAGCTGGTGAAGCTGTGGGTCACGATCAACGAGCCGATGGTGTACGTGTTTCAGGGATACTTCGAGGGGCGCTGGCCGCCGGGGAAGAAGAACCCCGTGGCCGGCATCCGCGTCGCCCGACACATGGTGATGGCTCACGCAGCCGCCTACCACACCATCCACCGCCTCCAGCCCGAGACCCAGGTCGGCATTGCCAAGCACATGCGGGTGTTCGACCCGCTGACGTCCTCGCCGTTGGATCGGGCTGTCGCCAGATTGCAGGATTTCCTCTTCAACCGTGTGTTCCTGGAAGCGCTGACCGACGGCGTTTTCCGGCTCCCCCCGCGCCGCCGAATCGCCGACGCCATCGACAGCCAGGACTTCATCGGGCTGAACTACTACGCCCGCGACCGCGTGGCCTTCGACCTGCGGTCGCCGGCCACACTGTTTGGCCGGCTGACCACCACGCCCGGCGCCGAGACAGGCCCATCCGGATGGGGCGAAATGTACCCGGAGGGCATCTATCGGCTCCTGAAGCGGCTATCGCGCTGGCGCAAACCCATCTACATCACTGAGTGCGGCGTGCCAGACACCGCCGACATGGATCGACCGCGCTTCCTCACCAGTCACTTGCAGGAAGTGCATCGGGCGATTCAGGAAGGCGTGCCTGTGCAAGGGTTCTTCCACTGGACGCTGGTGGACAACTTCGAGTGGGTCGAGGGCTGGTCCATGCGTTTCGGGCTTATCGGCCTGGACGTGGAGACCCAGGAGCGCCGGCCCAAGCCGGCAGCGCAGGTGTATGCGGGCATCTGCCAGAGCAACCGACTCCCCGGCTGAGGGTAAGACGTTGGTAGGGGCAGTGCCTTGCGCCTGCCCTGGCAGACGCAGTCGCTGCTGACAGCGGAGGGCGACCGCAATGGATCGCCCCTACATCAACGCCTCAAAATCAATAT
>JBHHXF010000091.1:0-9963 GCA_046756905.1 Anaerolineae bacterium
TCGTATCAGGCCGTGAATTCATTCATGGACTGAGGGCAGGCTGGGTAGTTACGAATAAACGGGGTATCTGTCTGGCGACGACCGCCGCGAGTTCCAGCCGGCAAACGGCGCCGGCTTTCACTCACGGCTACGGTTTTCGCCACCCCATCGGGGTTCGACCCCATACGCGTCAACTTAAGAGGCTAGCGACCGCCGGTCGAGTGGCCGAAGGCCGTATCGAGACCAAGGGAGCGGGTCTCGCCTTAGGCTGTGCCCTGAGCCTGTCGAAGGGTTGACGCGAATGGGTTCGACCCCCCGCCAGAGAGCTCGCAGAGCGGCGAAATTCGTAGCCAGGAGCGGCGTCCTGAGCCTTGTCCTGAGCCCGTCGAAGGGTTGTCGAAGGGTGGAGCAGCGCGCAACTCCTGGCGGGCGTCGGTTCCCCGACTAATTCTTCAAACTTCATAAGCCGTCACTATGAGTCAAGAACATTATCTGAACGTCTATAGCCAACGAGCCATCCAGCCATCTAATCTCGGAGCATTGCTTCCCGCGCCTGCGCACTGACGCGGGAGAGTGAAATCCCCGCGCCGGCTACGATCAAGACCAACCACCACACAGCGGCTAGAGGTGCAAACACACCTTGCCATCGTCCACTGTCCCAATAAAAAAAGGCGTCTGCGGGAACAACCACCCAACGGTTCTTTATTTCTTTGATGTAGAAAGTTGAGCGCTTGTAGGTCTGGATGTCGAAGTAGAGGTAGTGGAAGTAGCCGGCATCGTCCATCTCTAGCAAGATCGTCAGGATGATGTTGGGGTTGGGCTCAATGCGCGGTACATGCCCCAGGCCGGTGAGCTCCGCGACTAACGTTGAGTCGCCACTCCTCAGAGCCTGTTCCCATTGCCGGGCTACAGCACCAGGGGAGTGGTACAGCTCTTGATAATCCGGTGCGAAATAGGTTTCGTCATAGCGGAACCAACTCTGGGTGGTCACAGTGGCCGCAAACAGGCCGGCGATAAACAGGGGGACAATCGCCAGCCCTGCGATCCAGTACCAATGACTAGACTTGATCTGAGTGATAGCAAGCAACGTAGTGGTCTGGCGTCGATTCTTCCAGGGGTGGGTGGTCATGTGCTTCGCAATAATCATCTGCCAGTGGGCAACGGTCGTAGAATCGGCAGCGCGGTATCGGGTTGATGGGCTTAGTGACACGACCTTTGATCTCCGCCGGTTCACGTTTGTAGGAGGGGTTGGGTACAGGCACGGCCGAAAGCAGCGCTTTGGTATAAGGGTGCCTGGGATTATGCAACACTTCTTCGGTCTCACCGATCTCTACGACCTTACCATTGTACATCACAGCGATGCGGTCACACATGTAACGAGCGACGGCCAGATCGTGAGTGATGTAGAGATATGTTACCTCAAGGCGGTCGGCTAACTCCTGCATCAGGTGCATCACCCCGGTACGCACGGAGACGTCCAGCATCGACGTCGGTTCGTCTGCCACCACGAAATCGGGGTTGATCACCAGGGCGCGGGCGATGGCCACACGCTGGCGCTGGCCGCCGGAAAGTTCGTGGGGATAGCGGAACAGGAAGCTGGAGGCCGGCGTGAGCCCGACCATCTCCAGGAGATCCGCCACGCGCCCTTCTCTTTCGGCAATGGTCCCGATGCCCTGAACGTCCAGCGGCTCCGCGACGGTGTCATAGATGGTCAAACGCGGATTCATTGACTCGTAGGGGTCTTGAAAGATCATCTGGACGCGTGACCGGAACCTCTTCATCGCTCTTCCGCGCAAGCGGGCGATATCCACCGGGCCTTCGCTTGTGTCCAGCTCAATGCTGCCTTCCGTGGGTTCGATCAATCGGGTCAGCAGCTTGCCGGTAGTGGTCTTGCCACAACCAGATTCGCCCACCAGGCCCACACTCTCGCCGTATCGGATCTGGAGGTTCAGATTCGACACAGCGTGGATGTAAGCGTCAGTTCGCCTGAACACGCCCTCTCCGACCGGGTACAACTTGGATAGGTTTTTTATGTTAACGAGCACTCTGTTATCAGTCATTATTGTTCACCCCGTGGATGCCAACAGGCAGCCAGATGCCCCTGACCATGATCCAAGGTCTCGGGCTCTTCTGCGCGGCAGATTTCCGTGGCAAACGGGCAACGTGGGTGGAAACGGCAGCCGGCAGGGGGGTTGAGTAGATCGGGCGGCTCCCCTGGCAACGTCACCAACTCGGTCTTCGCGCCCACAATGCTGGGAAATGAGGACATCAAGGCCATGGTGTAAGGGTGAAGGGGACGATTGAAGATATCCTCAGTGGTCGACAGTTCCACCAACTTGCCGGCATACATGATCCCAACCCGCTCGCTGACCTCGGCGATCACGGCGATGTCGTGCGAGATGTAGATCATGGCCATATTCAACTGTTGTTGAATCTCCTGGATTTGCTTCAGCAGAGCATCCTGGACGATCACATCCAAAGCGGTGGTCGGTTCGTCGGCGATGATGATGTCTGGATCGCAAGAGAGGGCCATGGCAATCACGGCGCGCTGGCGCATGCCGCCACTGTACTGATGCGGATATTGGTCTTTGAATGTTGGGTCCAGGCCGACAAGCTCAAAGAGTGCGTCGATCTTATCGTTCATCCCCTGCTCGCTCAGGTCGGGCGTATGCTGCTGCATGGCTTCGAGGATCTGTTCCTCGATGGAGTAAACTGGATTGAGGGAGTTCATGGCGGCCTGGAACACCATTGAGATTTGGCGCCAGCGGACTCTGTGCATCTCGCGTTCGGGTAGGGGCACTATGTCGGTGCCATTCAACCATATTGCCCCGCCGAGAATGTCGGCGTTTTCGGGCAGCAGTTTCAGCAGCGAGATGGCGATTGAGGTCTTTCCGCACCCCGACTCGCCTACCAGCCCTAGCGACTCGCCGCGTCGCACGGAGAAGCTCACGTTATCCACCGCAAAGACCGGGCCTTTGCGGGTCCTGTAGTGCATGGTCAGGTCTTGTACATCCAGAACGTTATCGGTAGTCATTCCCTCGATATACTCCTGTTGGAGATTAGAGATTGGAGATTAGAGATTGTCTTTGCCACCTCTAATCTCCAGTCTCCAATCTCCAATCTCCAATCTCTAATCTTAACGCCCGCGCAGCCTGGGGTTCACGACTTCATCCAGGGCACGACCAACCAGGTAGAACGCCGCAATGAGTGTAGTGATGGCCAGACTGGCCGGAAACAGCAGATACCATGTGTCAAAGCGAAGCAGGTATCCGAAGAACTGCGTGACGTTGATCATAATCCCCCAACTCATCGGGATAGTCGTAAGCCCAAAGAACGAGAGTATAGCTTCAGAGAAGATGGCGCCGGTGACCACAAACATCATGTAGAGTAATGAAATAGGCAAGAGGTTAGGGACCATGTGTTTGAAGATGATATGGAAGTCGCCGCCGCCGGCGATCCTCGCCGCTTCGATGTACGGCTTTACCTTGACTGTCAACGCCTGCGACTTTATGACGATTGCCGTGCCGCCGAAGCCAGATAGAATCCCGATGACGAGCGCCAGCTCAATGATGCCAACGTCCATCAGGGCGCTGAGCACGATCAGGATGGGCAGAAGCGGGACCATAATAACCAGGTCTGCCAGGCGCATGAGAATGGTATCCACAAATCCGCCGTAGTAGGCGGACACCGCGCCGATGGTAGTGGCGATCACCACTGTCACCACAGCCGACAGAATGCCCAGGGCGAACTCCCAGCGGGTGCTATACATCAATTGGCTGAGAATGTCGCGCCCCAGGGGATCTGTGCCCAGCAAGTGGCGCGCCGATGGCGCCGCGGGATGAAAAGCGATCTCCAAATCGAAGCCCGAGATCGGGTCGTAGACGCTGGGCGTCCAGACTGTTTTCATCAGGATAGGGTGAGCAAAGGCGAGCAGACCATAGAAAACGATGATCCCAAGGCCGATCAATCCAATGGGGTTCTCGGAGAACAAGGCCCAACCCGTTCGCACGGACCTGGCCCACAGTGTCAGCCGCACGCGCCATAAAGGAACGTAGGTGATTTCTGCCGAGATAGGTTCTGCTGTTGATGTTATATCGGCCATAGTCTGCTCCCAACTTGAATGCTGAACGATGAACGATGAATGATGAATTCATCGGTCAGCATTCATCGTTCAGCATTCACAAGTGCTAGCCGTAACGAATGCGTGGATCGAGAAAGGCATAGCCTACATCAGCCACCAGGTGACTGAGGAGTGTTATCACCCCTACGATGGTCAGAGCGCCCATGGCAAGAGGGATATCTGCCACCAAAGCCGACTGGAGCAGGGTCAGGCCGAGTCCGGGCCACGAGAAGATAGTCTCGGTGATGATGCCGCCGCCCACGGAATTGCCGATGCTGAACACCAGGCTGGTCCACACCGGCAGCAGCGCGGTCCGGGCGACGTGCTTGTCACGGATGATCTTGTCGGGCAACCCCTTCGCCCGCGCGGTCAGGATGTAGTCCTCGCGAAGCGTCTCCAGCATACTGGTGCGCATCAATAGCATGGTGCCGCCGTAGGTATACAAGGTCAGCGTTAGAACGGGTAGAATGAGGTGGCTGGCGATATCCCACGCCAATGGACCCACCTCGCTGGCTCGCCAATACAGAATTAAGCCGACCACCGGGATTACCAAACTGGCCGCGCGCATAATGGGCCGCAAGTTGCGAGCGACGCGATTGGAGAGCCAGAACCCGACGAAGGCCACGAAGATAGAGATTAACGCAGTCCATATCATCTGAGTAAAGATATCATTGGCTGGCACCGGGGCATCCAGCCATTCAAGCGGATCCAGAAACTTGCCCGCCGGCAACCAATCAAGCCGCACGGCGAACAGCCAGATCATCATCAGGGCGAAAAAAGGGAGAAAGACGGTGTATAAGGTTACTCCAGTAATAGTGGCGCCGTATTCGACCCACTCACCACGACGCCAGGCCACGATTTTGCCGATAACAAACCCCGCCCAGAACGAGACGATGGAGGCTGAGAGGAATAATACCAGGGTGCGCGGCAGCCGCTCCTTGATGACGTCCAGTACCGGTCTGGGGTATTGCGAGAAGGATACGCCCAGATCGCCCTTGTAGAAGTTGACAACGTACCGCACGAAGCGCTCTGTCGGGGGCTTATCGAGGCCCAGTTCCCTACGGAGTCGCTGGCGCTCGGCGGGAGGGATGTTCGGGTCCATCGTCAGCAGGTCGGCGATGTCTCCAGGCTGAGCGTCGATCAGGAAGTAAGTGGCTGCCTGAAATAGAAACAGGGTGATGATGATCTGCAGGGCGCGTACGCCTAAGTACCTGTACATAACGACTGGCTCCTATGCCTCCCTACTTCTGCAATGCGACTCCTGTTGGTAGTAACGACTTGTGAAGTTTAGAGGTTGTGGATGAATGGGAGCGGGCGGAACCTCCGCCCGCTCCCAGGTCGGTCGCTTAGCTATCAGCTTCCCGATCAGCCCTCGTCAGGCGCTACTGGGTCAGCACCTGAGTGTCGGTCTGCATCCCGGTCTGGAATTCGATCCCGCCGAGACTTTCAGTGTACGGGAAGTAGACATTGTCGCGGGCCAGGTCGTGCACCTGCTTGTAGAAGAGCGGGATGTACGGCCGTTGATCGGCTAGCATATGCTGCATCTCGAAGACCAACTCCCGTGCCCGGTCAAGGCTATCCGTGCTCATGAACTCGTCAACCAGAGCATCGTACTCCGCGTTGTTGAGGCCGGGCGTGTTGTAGTTGCCCGAAACCGCAGTGTCATTTCGGCTGTGCCAGAAGGCTTCGTAGTAGTCGGGGAACGCCACATTGCCCAGGCTCCAACCCAGGATGTACATGTCGAAGTCAGCGTCGATGAATACTGGGTTGAGGATGGTATTGAAGCCGGTCAACTCGGACTTCACCGGCATACCCAGCTCGCGCGCCCACTCTGAGATCCACTGGTTGAAGGTGGCGCGGATGGGGTCATAGGCCGGCCCAGGGCCGAGGATGGTGAGTTCTGGCATGGGTTCACCGTTGGGCATGACCAGGCCCTCGCCAGGGACGACGTCCTGTAGATCGTCATCCCACGCCGGCTCCTTGGTCCAGGTCCAACCGGCGTCCTTCAGCACCCCCACGGCCGCCTGCACGCGCTCATCCCGCGATAGGCCGACGTACGGCGTATCGACGTCGGTGTACCAGAAACCATTGCCGGGCGGCATAGTCGAATACATGGGGAAGACGACGCCCGCCAGGACGCTGTTGACCACAAACTCCTTGTCGATGATGGCGTCGAAGGCCTGGCGGAATTCATACTCCGACATGGGATACTTGCGCATGTTGAATGCCATGTAGAACATACCATAGTCGGCGTTGGTGTAGGTCTTTATACCGCCACTTCTTTCCGCCTGCTCGCGCAAGCCGCGCGCCAGCCCCAAGGGGTTCAGCACGTAGTCCACTTCGCCGTTGGCCAGGGCCAGGAAGGCCGCGTCCTGGGAACCGTAGATGGAGAAGACGATGTTCGGGCTGTAGGGACCGCTGGTGTAGTCCAGGGTGACATCACCTGATGCGTTCCCGTAGAGCTGAAGCGTTCGGCCATTCGGCTGCTCCAGAGCCCAAGTACCATCGTCGTACTCGACGATCCTGGCGTCCTTGAAGTAGTAGCTGATATTCTCGTTGCGCTGGGCGAACGCGCCGGGCTCCAGCTTGTCGGTGGTGTAGCCGCCGGCGGATGGCGCGCCGGTTGCGTCGGCCTCGTAGAGGGTCTTGCGGGCGTTCTCGAAGGCCTCATCGTAGGGAACCCAGGCGTCACAGGCAGCCTTGTCGTCGTCGCTAAGGTCTTCGGCTGCGCAGTCTTCGGGCCTGTCTACGTCGGGGGCTTCCACACCTTCGATGAAGGAGCGCGCTTCGGCCACGGTGTCGCCCCAGAAGTGCTCGGGCAGGATGGGCGCCAGGGCAATGCCGGCCTGCCAGGTCCCAAGACTGGGTTTCTCGGCGAACGTGTACTTCACCGTGTAGTCGTCGAGCGCCTCAGCCGAGACATCAACGCCCGCCGGCGAGCATTGATCCGGCCAGTTTTGGGTCAGCTTCAAGTCTTTGCAAGCATTGTGAGTGAAGACCACGTCGTTAGCCGTGATCGGCGCCCCATCGCTCCACGTTGCGTCTTCCACCATCTCCACGGTGATGCTCCAGGCATCGCCCTCTTGCACAGGAGCAGGGGGCAGGTCCTTGGCCAGGGATGGCACGAAGTCGAACCGCTGATCTGAGAGGGTGTAAAGGGTAGCAGCCTGGCCGGAGAGGATATATTGAGTCCAGACCGAGCTGCCCGGACCCAGGTAGTTCCAGTAGTTCAGGGAAACTGGATCTTCAAAGAGGGCGATACGGTACGTGGCCGGCTTCGCCTCTGGGACCGGCGCTGTGGTCGGCGTCACGACGACTTCCTTTTCGACCTCCTTGACAACCTCTTTCTCGACGACGACCGTCTCTTTGACAATCTCCTTCTCGATTTTCACCTCTGGGGTGGGCTGAGAACAGGCCGCGAGAAGGCCCAGGACGATCAACGCACCAAACATCAATGTGAGCTTTTTCATTTCTCCTCCTGATCTGGTGATAGTGTTCCTATTCCTGAAACCAACTGATGAGGCAACTGCTCAGGCACCCTTGGTCAGGCGACTGGAAGTCGCAGCAACGCCTGCGAAGTCCGCCTTCGCGGACTGATTCTAGTCGCCGCAGGGCGACTTTGCAGGCGTAGGCGCGGTTTCTAACCGCCGGCAACCCTGGCCTGAGTAGTAACCCGACGACGAGCAATTCCCTCATGGATCGGGTTGCATCACCCCCTTCCCGGGTCAACGAAGATGTCAATTGAATCGAGTGTGACCAAAAACTCTGTTGGAGAGTGGGGAATTTCCTCGGCTTTCGGCCCGTTTTCCAACAGATTTTGGCCACACTCAATTGAATCTTGTCGTCTGTTGACGATCCTTGCCAGCCTCAGTGGATCCAATTTTCCGCTCGCGGCGGATGACAATCCAGCAGGAGCAATTTGGATCTACTGAGCCTAGACGTCGCATTATGTAGCACACCGCGCAGGCCGGTCAAGTCGTGGGTTGGGCTTCCCCATCCCCGGCCGGTAAAGGCAGCCCATGCAGAGCCTCCAGGCGCTGAGGATCGGTCCGCTCCGTGTAGTTCAATGCGGGTCCAAAGGCCGCACGCAACCGGGCGGAAAAGTTCAGCACATCCACCGTGATCACCCGATGCGTCTCCGGGTCGTAGCGAACCCACACCTCATCCGCCGCCTCTTCCGCCACCGCTGGTTGGGGCGCTTCGGTGAAGGTGAAGGTGAGGATATCCGCCTGGTCATCGTAATGGACGGTGATCACCGGAGAGTGTTCTCGGTTCTCGGCCATAATACTGCTCCTCGCGAATACACAGCCCGGCTGAGATACACAGTACTCACATAGCCCCGCCGGCCGGTTGCCTCCTGCACGATTTTACTACAATTACTAGATGTTTGCCAGCGAAGTCGCCGCGTCCGGCTCGAAGCTGGTAGAAGATGCGTGAACGTTTGTCTCGGGTGCTCTGGAAGACAAGATCGGGGGACTCGATGGTGGCTCGCACACCTTCCAGGTAGCTACCGATCTCAGGATGAGTCCCTGGTTCATCATTGCCAGCCTTGGCGTGCCACGTCGCCCGGCTGAGTACGACGGGCGTGCCCTCGTGATCGGTGGTCTCAAACACAAATTCAGGTTGGACGCCCATCAAAAGTGTCCAGAAATCAAGCCTGTCTCCCAGCCGGCCCTCATTGGCAACCTCGGCGTTGGCCCCAATCTAACTACCTGTTTCTCCCGGCAAAGGTTCACCCTGTTGCCCCCCCCTCAATCCCCCCAAAGGGGGGGAAGCCTGTTCTCCCCCCTTTGGGGGGAGTTAGAGGGGGGCTGGACGCCTACCACTACACCAAGTGGCAGGCCACGAAGTGCTCGCCGCCCCGGTCGTACATCTCTGGCTCCTCCTCCACACAGATGGGGCGCTGCATGATGGGACAGCGGGTATGAAAATTGCAGCCCGACGGCGGATGGGCCGGACTCGGCACGTCCCCCGTCAAGATGATCCGCTCGCGACCTTCTTCAACGGCGGGATCGGGAATCGGGACAGCAGACAGCAGGGCCTTGGTGTACGGGTGCAACGGATTATGATACAACTCGGCGCGGTCTGCGACCTCGACAATCTTGCCCAGGTACATCACAGCCACCCGGTCGGATATGTGGCGTACCACCGCCAGGTCATGGGCGATGAACAGGTAGGTCAGGTCAAAATCAGCCTGCAACTGTTCGAGTAGGTTGATGATCTGGGCCTGGATAGAGACGTCCAGCGCCGAAATCGGCTCATCGCACACGATGAAGTCCGGGTTGACGGCCAGGGCGCGGGCCACGCCGATGCGCTGGCGCTGACCGCCGGAGAATTCGTGGGGGTACCGGTTGACGAAGTAGGGGTTGAGGCCCACGACTTCCAGCAGTTCCTGGACGCGTTCTTGCTTCTCTTTGCCCTTAGACAGGCCATGCACCTCCAGGGGCTCGCCGATGATGTTGCCGACCGTCATGCGGGGATTCAATGACGCATACGGGTCCTGAAAGATCATTTGCATGTCGCGGCGCATGCGGCGGAGCTTCTCTCCGCGCAACTGTGTGAGGTTTGTCCCCTTAAACCAGACCTCGCCGGCGGTCGGCTCATACAACTGCAGGATGGCGCGCCCGGTGGTGGATTTGCCGCACCCAGACTCGCCAACCAGGCCCAGTGTCTCGCCTCGGCGGATGTAGAAGTTCAGCCCATCCACAGCTTTTATGTCGCCCACGTGACGTTGAATTATGATTCCCTCGGTGATGGGAAAATACTTCTTCAATCCCTTCACTTCGAGCAATAGCTCGCCGTCCCGTTTCTCATCGACTTCCATCGTCTGTGTTTGCGCTTCTGCCATTCGATCTCCCTTCGGT
>JBHHXF010000092.1:0-9957 GCA_046756905.1 Anaerolineae bacterium
GTTGTGGTGCTGGTGCTATCGATGTTGTTGTTCAAGAAGCAGATCCAATGATCAGTAATCAGTAATCAGTGATCAGTAATCAGTCACCAACTGCCTGAAAACTGATTACTGTTTACTGATCACTGGCCACTGATCACTGATCACTGTTTACCGATCACTGATGTTCACCCGCATCTGGAATCTCATCGTCAAAGAACTCACCCAACTCCGGCGGGACCGGCTGCTGGGTCCGTTCGTCATCCTGGGGCCGGTTATGGAGCTGGTGATGGTGGCGTATTCGACGTCGGCCGGCATCGCCCACCTGCCCACAGCCGTCATCGACCTGGATCGATCACAGCAGAGCCGGGCGTTGGTGGTGGCAATGGAGAACACGGAGACCTTCGACCTGCGACGCTACCCGCCCAGCGTGGGTGCACTGCGGCCGCTCATCGACCGGGGATCGGTGACAGTGGGGATCATCATCCCTCACGGCTTTGCTTCTGATCTGGCCGATGGAGATTCGCCGCCGCAGGTGCAGGTGGTGGTTGATGGATCGGAGCCGGCAGCAGCCCAGGTCGCTATCGGTTCCGCCCAGGGCGCTGTGGCCACTTTTGGGCAGCAGGTCATGGTGCTGCCGGCAACTTTCAGTCGGGGAGAACTGGCCCCCATCGACGCCAGGGTGCGAGTGCGCTTCAATGAGGAGTTGAAAGAATCCAACTACACCATTCCGTCCGAGATGGGGTTCATGCTGGCCGCCATCGCTATGATGGTAGCGTCACTGGGAATCGCCCGCGAGCGCGAACTGGGGACACTGGAGCAACTGACGGTCACTCCGCTTAGGCCCATCGAGTTGGTTATCGGCAAGGCGGTGCCGGCCATCATCCTGAGCTACATCGTGTTTCTTTTGATGCTGGCCATCTCCCTGCTTGGCTTCGGCGTCCCTATGCGCGGTTCGTGGCCGTTGTTGCTGACCCTGGCCGCCTTCTATCTCTTCGTCGAGCTGGGCTGGGGTATCATGGCGTCTGCCATTTCAGCCACGCAGTTGCAGGCATTGCTGTTGGTTTTCGTCTTCACCATGGTCGAAGTCGTCTTCTCCGGCTACGCTTTCCCGGTGGAGAACATGCCATGGGCACTGCAAATGGTCGCGAACCTCTTTCCCATCAAACACTGGCTGATCGTGTTTCGGAGCATCCTACTGAAGGGGGCCGGCCCGTCCGCCTACTGGCAGGAGTTAGTGGCGCTGGCGGTGTTGGGGACGGGGATTATGAGTATGACGGTGTTGTTATTGCGGCGACAGAGGTTTGCGTAGACGTATTGCGTACTGCGTATCAGCCCTTACGCAGTACGCAATACGCAGTAGAAGCGAACTCAAACGATGGAACAGTCCGACAATCTCGTCGTTGTTACCGAAAACTTGACCAAATCGTTCAAGGAGACAGTGGCCGTGGATGGCCTGGACCTCGCCGTGGAGCGCGGCGAAATCTTCGGGCTGGTGGGGCCGGACGGCGCCGGCAAGACCACCACCATCCGCATGTTGACGGCCATCATGCTGCCTACCAGCGGGCAGGCCACCGTCCTCGGTTATGACACCGTGATCCAGCCAGAGGCCATCAAGACCGACATCGGTTACATGGCACAGCGTTTTAACCTGTATGGTGACTTGACGGTGTCAGAAAACTTGAATTTCTTCGCCGACGTGTTTGAGGTTACGGGAGAAGAACGCCGGCAGCGGGTGAGCCGGCTGCTGGAGTTCGCCCGCCTCACAGAGTTCAAGGACCGACGGGCCGCCCACCTGTCGGGCGGGATGCAGAAGAAGCTGGCCCTGGCCTGCACCCTGGTCCACCAACCGCAGATTCTCTTCCTGGACGAGCCAACGACCGGCGTGGATCCGGTGTCGCGGCGCGAATTCTGGGAGATTCTGACCGATCTGCACCTGCGAGGGATCACCATCTTCGTGAGCACGCCGTACATGGACGAGGCGGAGCGCTGCTCGCGGGTGGGGCTGCTGTACCGGGGCCGGCTCATCGTGTGCGACACACCGGAACATATTCGCCAGATGCTGGAGGGTGAGCTAATAGAAGTCAGGACAGCCGACCTAAAGCGCGCTCGCGAGTCCATAGGAAACCTGGGCGGCCTCCTGGAAATCCAAACCTACGGCGACCTCCTCCACGTCTTCGTAGACGACGCCGGCCGGCGCACACCGCAGATTGCAGATGCGTTAGCCGAGGCCGGCATCGCCGTCCAACGCATCCGAACCACTCGCCCGCGGATGGAGGAAGCGTTCATTTCGTTGATTCGGAGAACGGAGGCGGGGGACTAGGTATTGGATATTGGGTATTGGGTATTGGATATTGGATATTGAGCTGCTCCAGAGCGATCCCTGATATCCAATATCCAATACCCAATACCTAATACCCAATACCCAATACCCAATATAGAATTACAGATGGACAACAACGACGACTTCTCAGTTGTGGCCGAAAACCTGACCAAGCAATTTGACAGCTTCACCGCCGTGGACCACATCAGCTTCAGCGTGCCGCGCGGGGACATTTTCGGGTTCCTGGGGCCGAACGGGGCCGGCAAGACCACCACGATCCGCATGTTGTTGGGGCTGCTGCGACCAACAGAGGGTCGTGCCAGCGTGCTAGGGTTCGACGTTGTCTCGCAGGTGCACGAGATTCAGCAGCGCATCGGCTACATGTCACAGCGCTTCAGCCTCTACGGCGATCTGACCGTCGAGGAAAACCTGAACTTCTACGGGCGAACGTATGGCGTCACCGGGCAGCGGTTGCGGGGGCGT
Source organism: Anaerolineae bacterium (assembly GCA_046756905.1). Lineage (GTDB taxonomy): Bacteria > Chloroflexota > Anaerolineae > Epilineales > JAANWY01 > JBHHTZ01. The sequence goes on from JBHHXF010000092.1 coordinate 2,783, forward strand.
CGGCAATATGCACTGGATATGACAGGGCTCAACGGACGGGAAAAGGAGTTGGCCAGCAACCTGGCCGGCGGCTTTCGCCAGCGGCTGGCCCTGGCGTGTGCCATCCTGCACGAGCCGGACCTGCTGTTCCTGGACGAGCCCACCGCCGGCGTCGATCCCATCTCCCGCCGGACCTTCTGGGATTTCCTGTACGAGCTGGCCGAGGAGGGGCGCACCATCTTTGTAACCACCCACTACATGGACGAAGCCGAGAATTGTCGGCACCTGGCCTTCATCCACGCCGGCCGGATCGTTCGTCAGGGCACGCCGGCCGAGATCAAGGATCGCATGACGGAGCAGGTGCTGGAGATCGACTGCGATCAGGCCGACCTGGCGCTGACGGCGCTGCGGGGGGCGACCGAGGCCGGCCGGCTGCCCCTCAGCGAACTGGCCCTGTACGGCGCGCTCATCCACGCTGTCGCCGGTGACGTGGCCGCCCTGCGGCCACAGATACGCGAGATTCTAACCGAAGCTGGCGTCATCATCCGCACGATGGACGTCATCGCGCCATCGCTGGAGGATGTGTTCATAGCCAGCGTGAAGCAGAGCGCGGTGTCAGTTAACCAGTGAACAGTGAACAGTGATCAGTGATCAGTGATCGGTGATCAGACCCTCGTTACTGTTTACTGTTCACTGATCACTGGCTCTTGGTCAAAAGAGGGAACCGAAATGCAACGTTTTCTGCCAATCATCATCATTCTGGTACTGCTCGCGGCCCTGGCCGGCATCGGTGTCTGGTATATGCGCTCGAACCCTGATGCTGTGGATCAGGCGTTGTTCGAGTTGGGGTTGAAGACACCCGAAGCGGAGGGTATTGGCGGATCGGGCTTCATCGAGGCCGTCGAGGTAGACATCGCCAGTGAGTTGGGGGGACAGATTGCTGTCGTCCGGGTCGATGAAGGGGAGGCTGTTAATGTGGGCGACGTCCTTATCGAGCTGGACGGCGACACGCTGCAGGCCCAGATTCGACAGGCCGAAGCTGCTGTCGAGGCTGCGGAATCGCAACTGGCCCGTGTGAGGGCCGGCGCGCGACCGGAGGAAATCCGGCAGGTCGAAGCAGCAGTGGCCCAGGCCGAGGCTGCCCGCGATGGCGCTGAACGGGCCTGGCAGGACGCAGTGGCGGCTCGCCAGGACCCGCAGCAGCTCAACTTGCAGATCAGCGCAGCGGAAACGGAGTTGGCCGTTGCACGGGAACAACTGCGGCAGGCCCAGGCCAACCTCAAGGCGGCTGAGGAGCAGAAGAAACAGGCCGACAACGTCTGGAACTCCGTCGCGGGCGGCATCGATATCGAGGTCCCCTTGCCTGATGGTTCCACGGCGACGCAGCACGTGAGTCTCCCCGACGACCAGTGGCGCCAGGTGCGAACACAGCGTGGCCTGGCAACGGATCAGTGGTGGCAGGCCTGGACCAACATCAATATGGCGCAGGCGCAGATAGACGGCGCCCAGGTGCACGTGGCGAATCTGCGGGCCATGCGGGAGAACCCATTGCAACTAATTGCCCAGGTGGATGCGGCCCGCGCGCAGTACGATGGGGCGCTGGCAGCCGTGGATGGCGCGAAGGCTCAGCTCGCGTTGGCACAGGCCGGCGCTCGTGACTCCCAGGTTCGGCTGGCCGAGGCCGGCGTGCGCCAGGCTGAAGCAAGGCTACATACACTCCAGGTGCAGTTGGACAAGATGATACTGCGCTCGCCCATCGACGGCACGGTCATCGAGAAGGTCGCCCACGAAGGGGAGACCGCGACACCGAGCGCAACGCTGCTCCGCCTGGGGAAGCTCAAGCCCGTCACCCTCTCGATCTTCGTACCGGAGACGGATATGGGTAATCTGCACTCAGGACAGCCGGCGGAGGTTCGCGTGGACGCCTTCCCCGACAAAGTGTTCGAAGGGGAAATCGTATTCATCGCGTCCGAAGCCGAGTTCACGCCCAAGAATGTGCAGACTCGGGAGGAACGGGCGAGCCTGGTCTTCGCTGTCAAGATTCGGTTGCCTAACGAGGATGGCTTGTTGAAGCCGGGTATGCCGGCGGATGCGGTGATTCGTGGGACTGGAGACCTGTCCCGGTCCAGGGATTAGAGATTGGGCGAATGGAGTTGGCATACAGTGCGCTTTTGACACACTTGCGGTATCAGCCGAAAATGACGAGAGATAACATGCAAACCAAACGTACCATTTCAACCAACTTTGCGGTGTTGCTGGTTCTATCCGCGCTGGCGTTGGCTTGCAGCTCGCCGGCAACATCTTCCAGCGACATCACGGTATCGGGGACTATTGATGCCGAGACGTTGGCTATCACTTCGCAATACGGCGGGCGGGTGCAGGAGATTCTGGCCGATGAAGGAGATTCGGTCAGCAGGGGAGCAGTGTTGATCCGGTTAGACTCGGCGCTGCTGAACGCTCAAATCGGCGAAGCGGAGGCAGCGGTCCTGGCTGCGCAGGCTCAACTCGACCAGGTGAAGGCCGGCGCGCGTCCCGAAGAGATTCATGTTGCCGAAGCAGCGGTGGCACAGGCAATCGTGCAGCAGGCCGGCGCGAAACGAGGATGGGAGAACGCTCAGGCCATCATGGAGACGCCTCAGGAATTGCAGGATCAAATAGACCAGGCGCGGGCACAGATCAATGTAGCGGAGCAGGCTGTAGAACAAGCCGAGGCTCAACTTCATGCCGCCAAAGTCCAACGTGATGGCTATGCCAACCCCAGCTCTGAATACGTCGTTGCCCAGGGATACGTTGAGGCCGCTGAGGCGGCGCTGGATCAGGCTCGTGTACAGCAGACTGGCGCACGACAGGCGCTGCAACACCTGCTGGATATGCAGGAGCACCCCATCCAGATGGAAACTTTGGTGCATGCCGCCGAGGCAGCCTATTATCAGGCCGAAGCAGCCGTGGCAGCGGCCCAGGCCAAGCTCGACTTGATCCAGGCCGGCCCCACCCCCGAAGAAGTCGCCGCCGCCGAGGCCAACCTGAAGCAGGCGCGAGCGGCAGTGGACACACTGCGAGTCCAGCGCGAGAAGATGACACTCCAGGCCCCGGTGGAAGCGTTGGTGGTCAGTCGCTCCATCGAACCCGGCGAAATCGCCTCGCCGGGCGCAACCCTCTTGCGCCTGGCTGATCTGGATCGAGTGAAGCTCACAGTTTTCGTGCCAGAGTCACAGATCGGAAGGGTGCAACTGGGGCAACCGGTAGATGTCGCCGTGGACGCCTATCCGGGGCGAACCTTTCCGGGCCATGTGACACTCATCGCCCACGAAGCTGAATTCACGCCCAGGAACGTGCAGACACAGCAGGAACGGACAAACCTCGTCTTTGCAGTAAAGGTATCGCTAGACAACCCGGAGCATCTGCTAAAGCCGGGCATGCCGGCGGACGCGACGCTGGCTGGCGATTGAGGGCTCTGCTCAGTGAATGCGCGGTAAGACCGCAGGCCTTTCAGCGTCCCATGAGAGGCAATGTGATCAACGCCACTTTGACATACGAGACCGTCAGACTATAATTATCGTCCTACCTGCGGGCACAAGAGGTCGGGGTTGCGCGCAACCTCATCTCTGACCGATTTGATGGATGGATTAGTTGAGGAGGAAAGTTTCCGACATGGATATTGACAGCAAGCCGACCCACGTCACAGATGCAAGTTTTGATTCTGATGTCCTGCAATCCGACAAGCCCGTGCTCACAGACTTCTGGGCTGAATGGTGCGGCCCCTGCAAGATGATCGCACCGATTCTTGAGGACATCGCCTCGGAATACGAAGACGATCTGATGATCGCGAAGGTGGATGTGGACTCAAATCCTGGTATCGCTATGCGCTACGGCGTTCAGAGTATCCCAACACTGATTCTTTTTAAGAACGGCCAGGAGGCAAAGCGGCTGATTGGAGCTATGTCGAAGGAACGGCTCATGTCTCAACTAAAGCCGCATCTCACCCAGTAAACAGTGGTCAGTGGATAGTGGTCAGTGTTTAGTTATCTGACACTGAATACCGACCACTGACCACTATCCACCGACCACTAACCATTGACTACCGTTCTTCGATCACTGCCACTCCAGGCAGTTCCCTGCCCTCAACAAACTCCAGCGAGGCGCCGCCACCCGTTGACACGTGGGTCATCTTCCGGGTCAGACCCATCTCAGCGACGGCTGCTGCGGAATCGCCGCCACCAACCACCGTGACCGCCGGCAGGCCGGCTAGAATCTCCGCCATAACCCGAGTCCCCCGGGCGAAGCGATCAAACTCGAAAACCCCCATCGGTCCGTTCCAAAAGATCGTTTTGGATCGCCGAAGAGGCGCTCGGAACCGCTGACACGTTTGGGGGCCAACGTCCATTATCCGCCATCCTCCCGGCACCTGATCCACCGGCACCAGCCGCGCCTCGGCGTCGGCCGCGAACCGATCGGCGACAACTACGTCGACTGGCAAGAAGAGCTGTGGCTCTGTCTCCTCTCTTTTCATCTGTCGTCGGACCTCACGATCCAGAATCTCTTTCGCAATGCCCAATGCTTGGTCCTCCACCAGCGATTCCTGAACGTCGTATCCCTGCGCTTTCAGGAACGTGTTCGCCATTCCTCCACCGATCAAGACGTATTCGGCTATCTCGAGTAGTCTTCGCAGCACGCTAATCTTGTCCGATATTTTGGCTCCTCCCAGGACAGCGGCGAACGGTTCCCTGGGGTTGTTCAGTGTGTTGCCTAGCATCTCCAGTTCACGCTCTACCAGGAAGCCGGCCACGGTTGGCAGAAACTCCGCCACACCTACCGTGGAAGCATGGGCACGATGGGCGGTTCCGAAGGCGTCGTTCACAAAAACGCTGGCCAGCACAGCCAATTGCCGGGCAAACTCAGGATCATTATTCTTTTCGCCGGGATTGAAACGGGTGTTCTCCAGTAGAATGACATCGCCGGGGGCCATCTCGCGCACGGTGGCTTCTACCTCGGCCCCCACCGTCTGATCCAGCTTCTTGACGGGGCGTCCCAAACGGGCGGACAGCGCTTCAGCTACAGGGTCCATCTTGAGTTCATCTTTGACAGTGCCTTTGGGCCGGCCAAGATGGGACATCAGAATCAGTGCAGCATTGTGGTCGAGCAGGTAACGAATTGTTGGGAGAGCCGCGCGGATGCGGGTATCGTCCGCAACAGCGCCGGCCTCCAGGGGGACATTGAAATCGACGCGCACGAGCACGCGCTTCCCGCCAACATCAATGTCCCGAACCGTTTTCTTGGCCATCCAACCTCCTCTACAATGACTGTGCCATGAAAGAAGCCAGGTCGGCCACGCGCACCGAGTAGCCCCATTCGTTGTCGTACCAGGAAACGACCTTGACCATGTTGCCCTTCATCACCATCGTTGACAGGCTGTCAACGATGGAGGAGTGCGGATCACCCTTCAAGTCCATGGAAACCAGCGGTTCGTCTGTGATAGCCAGGACATGTCCCAACCAGGTGTCTGACGAAGCAGCTTCCCAAAACGCCTCGTTGACTTCCTCCGGTGAGGCCTCCTGCTCGACGGTGGCGGTGAAATCGACCAGGGATACGGTCGGCGTGGGTACACGCAGTGCAAAGCCATCGAACTTGCCTTCCAGCTCGGGAATTACCAACGCGACAGCCTTGGCAGCGCCCGTCGTCGTCGGGATGATGTTCATCGCAGCCGCGCGCGCCCGACGGAGATCCTTATGCGGCAGGTCCAGGATGCGCTGGTCGTTCGTGTAGGCATGCACAGTCGTCATCAGGCCATGCCGAATGCGGAAGGCGTCATTGACGATCTTGGCGACGGGGGCCAGGCAGTTGGTAGTACATGAGGCATTGGACACGATATGGTGTGATTCCGGTTCGTACATTTCTTCGTTCACACCCAGAACAATGGTCGCGTCTGGACCCTTGGCCGGCGCACTGATGATCACCTTCTTCGCGCCGGCTTTCAGGTGAGCTGACGCCCTATCCCGATCGCGGAAAATCCCCGTTGATTCAACTACAACCTCTACCCCCAGATCGCCCCACGGCAAATTGGCCGGATCACGCTCCTCCAACGCTCGAATCGTCGTGCCATTTACAACGAGATGACCCCCCTCCAGGGCAACATCTCCCGGGAAACGACCGTAGTTCGAGTCGTATTTCAGAAGATGGGCCAGCGTGTGAGTGTCGGTGATGTCGTTCACCGCCACAACTTCAAGCTCGCCGGCATAGTTCTCGTATATAGCCTTGAAGACCTGCCGTCCGATTCGGCCAAAGCCGTTAATTCCTATCCGCGTAGCCATTCAGTTTACTCCTTTCTATCTGTGGGGGGAAGTATGAAAATGTCATTTGCTCTCAGGAAATGTCTGTCGATTCCCCCTCCGTTGCCGCTCGAAGGATGTCGGTGTTGCTCACAATACCGACGATCTTTCGACCGTCGAAGACCAGCACGCGACGGATGCTGGCTCGGTTCATTAGAATAGCGCAGTCGCGCAAAGCGCAGTCCGGCGGGACACTGACGAGGGGCTTGCTCATGATTTCTGCAACGCGGCAGTCTTCCGGCCGCCGGCCCTTAGCAACGACCTTCTCCACAATATCTCGCCGGCTCACGAAACCATGTGTATCCACTAAATCGCTTCGGGGTTCAATCAGCAGGCTTGATACCCGCTTTTCGTACATGAGTTGCATCGCTTCCGCCACCGTTGCATCGTGGTGGATGGACACAACATCCCTTGTCATCACATCGGCAGCCGTCTTCACAAACGTAGCCTTCTTCTGGTCAAGTCACGATTCGATGATCTGTAGAACTAGTCCAATTGTACTACACAGAGTGAACGCAATCAAGTTTAATGGAGGATTTTCTGGTAATCCAACCCCGAATCCCCAACTAAACGCAGCTTGATTTGGGGAAACAAGGCCCGAGTGGTCCGAATGGCGCGATGGGGTGAGCGTATCAAGTTAGGGCCTCCAGATAGGCAAAATGGGGCATCGGGCTCCGTAAAAGGGCCGAAAGGTGTGGCCCCGGTATCTTCGACGCCAGGACCAAGCGCACGGCCCAGAATCGCTACCGGAAGGTGAAGGCCTTACGGGAACAGTACGTGAAACAGAATCCCGCCGCCGCCGTGATCTTCGATTTCCTGGAGCGCCAGCTGTACCCCTTCACGCCTTTCTCGCAGGTCTGTCCTGAGCCT
>JBHHXF010000093.1:0-9935 GCA_046756905.1 Anaerolineae bacterium
TCGGCCAGGAGGGCGGCATAGTTCTTGCCCTCGGGAGCCTTGCCGGCGAATTCGAGCTGCGCGTCCTGGCACCGCCGGGCCAGCCGGTCCAGATACGAATCGGAGATGAGTTGCAGGCCCTCGGTAATCAGGGAATCGTGAATACGGCGCTGGCGCTCCAGCTCTTGTGGCTCCTGATACCGCTGGGGCAGGCCGGCCTCCATCTGCTGAAACCGATGGTCGTGCAGCCTTGCAGCGTAGACGTGGATGCCCGTCACTTTCGCCCCGAAGTCGCTGGCCAGTTGCAGCCCCACGTTCATACAGTAGTCCGCGAACCGTGAGTTGTCCAGCGGGAGGAGGATCTCTTTGAGCTGCACTGCCGGCCTGCGCCGGGTCGGGACCTGGATCCGCCTGCCGGCGCGCCCGTGGAAGGGCGACTTGTCGTACACTTCGCGCACCCAGACCACGTAGCCGAAGGGGTACTCGGGCTGCTGGATGTGGAAGCGGTCGTGCTCGAACAGTTGCCGGGCCAGGTAGATGAACTGAAAGCGCTTATCCTCCGGACCGACGATTTCCGCAACGGCGTTGATCTGGAAGGAAGGGTACTCGGGACCGTCGCCCGTGTAGTGCAGCGTGATGCGTGGGTCCGCCAGGAGATTGCGATAGGTCTGGCCCTGGAAGATCTCCAGCAATCCCAGCCGGCGGAAGTCTATATGCTCCGGATGTTCGTAGAACTCGCGTACAGCAGCGATGCGGTCGTCGAGGGTCTCGCTCCACGATCGGCCCTGCCAGCGTGCCAGGCACTCGTCGAACAGCGCAATGTAGTGGTCCAGGTATTCGTCGCGCGGGGTGAAGCCCGTGCCCTTGGTGGCAGCATGGGCGGGAAACTCGGCCTGGTGGTTCAGCGTGACGACAACCGGCAGGTGCGCGCCGAAGCGGGTTGGTCTCTCCCGGTTGGCGATCCGCGCGTATGCCGTGCGCCGTGCGGCCAGTTGCCAGTCGATGAAAGCCTGGGGCAGTTCTTGGGCGTCGGCCTCGAAACCAGTTCGGGATGTCCCATCCAGGGTCACATTCATGGCACCTGTTTCCAACATGATTGCATCTTGCTGTCAGCTTCCTCGGACTCCCAATCTGCTCGTGTTCAGCGCCGCACGACGGCGGCCATCAGCGCGCCCAGTACTGCGTAAACGGCGACATGCACGACCAGGACTCCCAGATGCAGCCCGATCAACTCGTAGCGGGCCACGCCGACAAACAGACCGCCCCACTCCCACAGCAGGTCCGATAGGAGCGGTACTGCCACACGCATGTGCCAGGCCAGGTGAAACATCCCGCCGATTACCCCTCCCGCCAGGGCTCCAGGAGCCCACCTTGGCCAGCGCATACGAGCCTCATTCCGCCGACCGTCTGCGGCGCATACCCCCGACAGCAGAACCCAACGTGCCGGCAACAATCTGAGCCAGAGGCCAGACGAAGAAGAAGGTCGAATCGTCGGCCGGCAGGCCCGGTAGCGGGTCGGGCAGCGCCTCCAGGGCCTGCCCCACCAGATAGATCACGGCCACAACTGCGAAATAGAGCACGGCGAGCATGGCACCGTTGAGCGGCTCGCCCGTACCAGCCCGGCGAGCGACGACGGCGGCACTGATGAACAGGCCGGCGACGCCCGTCCATGCCAGCCACCAGGCGGTGCCGGACATGGCTGTTATGGGCAGGCCGAGGACCAGGGTAATGGCCAGGCTCAGGCCGAAACCCAGCCATATTTGCCGCCAGTGGAAATCCGGTTCGATGGCGGCGGTTTCCCCTTCCGCAGGCAAGTCTGTCATAGTCATCTACTCGAGTGTCAGCAGGAATGCCACCAGGTCGTCGAGGTTCTCCTCGCCGATCACTTTGATCAGACCGGGTGGCATAATCGGATCGTAACCCTCGACGACGAAGGCCGTCGGATCGAGGATGGACTGGCGAATGTACTCTTCAGCACTCAGGCCTGCGACGCGAGTTCCTGCGCGGGTCGCGACGCCCGACAGATCCGGGCCGCGCGTGCCACCTTGCCCCTCAATGGCGTGGCACAGAATACAGGTCGTGGCCGAGTCGAGGAATAGCGCCTGCCCGCGCTCGGCGGGGCTTTCGGCGACGGCAACCTGTTCCGCCGGTATCTGAAACTGGGGAAAGATCATCCCGATTCCAACCAGGAACCCGACGGTGGCCAGGTAGACGGCGCTGATGCCGACAACCACACCCAGCCCGGACGTGGGTCGCCGGGGTGCTGGAGCCTCCAGCAGCAGGAAGAACAACCCACCCAGGATCGCGATGCCAGTGTAAAACATGCGAAACGGAAGGCCCAGACGCCAGCCGGAGTCTGCCGGCAGCCGGGCCGGAACCAGCCAGACCAGCGCGATGACCGCAGCGACGGCGATGAGCGGCCATCTCAGCCGAGCCATCGGACTGGCTCGCTGGCCCTGAACCTCCGGAACAGATGAAGGCTGAACGGACATGGGCTAGCCTGCCTCCTGCTTGCCGAGCTTGAAGCCTAGCCAGAAGATGAACGTCATCAGGATGAAGAAGATGAGCGTGACGGCTCCTGTAACCTGTGACGTGTAGCCCAATGGCGGAATGTACCAATACGGGCTGGGGTCCTTGACCACGCGGAAGATGAAATCATCGCCCCGAGCTAACTCGCGGATCGCGCCCATCAGGCCCATGGTGTACACGGCCACCGCCGGCAGGAAGATCAGCGTATACTGGGCCCGGACGTCGATCGTTCCCCAGGTGATGCGCCCCGTTGCCAGTGCCCGACGGTAGACCAGGTAGGTGACAAAGGTAAGGATAACGATGGCTGTGACCCCCAGTGCTTTGGCCATCATCAGCCCCAGAAAGGCCAGGTTGGCCGGGATGGCGAGTTCGGTGATGCCCAGAGTGCCCGTCGGTGCGGTGGTCAGATCGGGCAGGAAAGCCTGCGGAGTGATCCAGATGGTCAGACCCACCAGGATTACCGCGAACGTGGTCTTCATGTAGGGCTCAAAGCGAGAACCACCCTCGATGCGCTGGATGCTCAGCCACATGTAGTAGTTGGCCCCCAGGAACAGCAGCCCGACCAGCACGCCCTGCACCTCGAAGAACCACGACAGCTTGTCAGCCATGAGGAGAGTGCTGATGGAGGCGTCGTAGTGGAACAACTCGCGGGCGTAGATGTAGCCGGCCACCGGGATAATCATCATCGTGCCGGTGCCAATGAAGTTGCCGATGAAGCCCATCCAGTCGTAGAAGGCCCGATCTTCATCATTCCTGGCCGTCAGGAACATAAAAGCCGCGAACAGGGCGACCATGAAGCCGCCAAAGGTCAGGTTGCCGATGAAGCGGTGCAGATTGAGACCGTTCCAACTGGGGTTGTTCATCAGTTGCCACAGGCCCGCTGTTTCCGGGGATTTGGGCGGGGTGAGCATATAAGCTGCGACCGCGTTCATCACCAGCATCAGGACCGTACCCACCACGTTCAGCAGCACGCCCAGGCCGACGTGCCACTTCTTGCCGCGCGGGGTGTTCAGCGCGTCCCAGGAATACCAGTAGGCGTACATCACCGCGCTCTCTATCAAGATGAGTACCCCGTAGGCGCCGAACACGGGGAAAAAGCGATTCATCAGGTAGTTGGTGCTGGCCTGGAAGGGGCCCATGAGTATGAAGGCAAACATCACGCCGAATACGGCGGTGAAACTGTAGGCGATGCCGACGGCCTTCATCGTCTCGCGCGCCAACCGTTCGTAACGCGGGTCTTTCAGGCGCATGCCCAGATATTCCGATATGACGATGAAGATCGGCGCGCCGAGGATGAAGGCGGCGAAGAAGAGGTGCAACTGCGCGGCGGCCCACAGAACGGTGCGCGCGCCGAAGGGTGGGATATCGAAAGCCATTATGGTGTCACCGTGAGCGTACCAACCATGCCCCGGTCGGCGTGATTGCTGATGGGACAGGAGATGTTGTACACGCCCGGTTCTAGCGTGATCTTCCACTCGCCGGTCCGGCCAGCGGCGACGCGAGGCGATTTCTCGTCCAGACCCTCGCCTTGGATGCGGAAGTCGTGCGTATATCGCCCGCCGTTGACCAACGTGAACGTGATGTCCCCAGCCGACACGGTCAGGTCCGACGGGACGATCTCGAAGTCCCTTAACTCGATCTCGACCGCGCCCCCGGTGACGACCTGGCTGTCGGACGTCGGGTTGCTGGAGGCCGCGTCGGTCCCGGCGGCCGAAGGGATCTCGGCGGCCCCGGTGATGGCTCCGCCGGCCAATTGCCGGGGTACGCCCGGATACTCGCCGCAAGCCACCGCGGCCAGCGCGATGGCAATGAGCGAAAGAAGAAACAGGTACGTGGAATACACACGCAAGGTCATTCCTCACTGGGGGAGAGGAGGTGTCCCCCGATTCGCGGGAGCCACCTCTTCTCAGGTCATCGGCCGTTCAGGTGACCGGCATTTCCAAATCGATTCTCACGCGACAGGCGATTCATCTTGCCGCGGCGTGCCCGATTGTCGGCTGATGTCGCAAGTGCCGGTCACCTGTCGAGACCGCCTTAACCTGACGTCAGGTTTTCTCAATTGAGTGTGGCCAAAACCAGACTCTTATCAATTGACGATTTCAGCGCCTACCCACCACTCGGCAGCGACAGAATGGTGGCGCTCATCGTAGGGTCATGCTCGTCGCAGTGCAAGGTATAGTAGCCGGCCTGGTCCGACGTGAAAGTGACACTGTATTCACGACCGCGATTCATGATGACTTCGCTGGCGGCGGTCGAGCCGTCCGGTGCTTCGACCCAGACGGTGTGCTCGTCGCCGTTGATCACGAACGTCCGCAGGGTAACATTGTCACCCTGGGCGACCATCATGGCTGCCGGGCTGAACATGTAAGTGGACACCTGCCACTTGTCGGGGTTGTCGGGATCGTACTCGCCGGGCGGCTTAAAGCGATAACCGTCGGACAAGTCGCGTGGATTGACGTCAGGTGCGGGGATGCCATCGGTAGCGCCTTTGATCTCGATCACGCTGACGTCGAAGGTCACGCTGCTTGGTGACAGACTGACAGCGCCGGCCTGGCTCTCCAGAGTCTTGGCCTGGCTTTCGAGAGCGTCAAGCCTATTGGTGATCGCTGGGTCGGGCCCAGACGAACAACCGATCAGCAAACTTAGCAGAATCAGCAGCGTGCCGGCGATCAGGAATCTTCGGGACATGAGTTTACCCTCCTTCATGTCAAAACAGGCCGGAATGTCGGCCGGATGACAACACCGTGAAAACGAGTATAATCAGGCCGGCGCCTATGGGCCGCCTGCACTAGCGCGTCCTTAGGAAGGCACGCCGGTTGACAGCGTGCTGCCGACAGTCCTGATTATCACGATCCAGAGACACCGGGTGTCTTGTGTATCGTCATTGTACCAGAGCGTCCTGCGGCCTACAATGGACTATGGTTCTGAATTCACCCCTGACTTTGGTCCCTGCGTAATCCGACTTTGGTCTGATGCTTTTCCGAAGCAGGGGGAGTATAATATGTACAGGCCCCGAAAGTATCGGACACCTTTTCGGGGCCGAGTCGAAGCGATTTCAGTTGCAGGAGGTGTGTCGTGCGAGTGCCGATCGGAGATCGGCTGAAGCCCCCCAGCCTGGCTCAGCAATTCATGCTGACCAGCTTCGTGATCCTCGTCGCCGGCATGATTGTAATTGGCTGGTGGGTTGGACAGGAAATCGAGGCTGGCGTAATCAACCGGACCGCTGCTACGACCGCACTGTACGTAGACAGCTTTGTCGCCCCACAGGTCCAGGAGCTCGGTCGGGGGGCACCGCTGACGGCTGGGCATCAGGTAGTTCTGGGCCGACTGCTGCACGATACACGCCTCGGCCAGCACATCGTAGCGTTCAAGATCTGGGATGCCGAGGGCCGCATCGTGTACAGCACCGAGCCGTCCAATATCGGGCGCTTTTATTCTGTACACGCGGATTTGGCCGATGCCTGGCAGGGTAGGGTGTCATCGGGGATCAGCGATCTGCAAGAGGAGGAGAACGTCCTGGAACGGGGGCACTGGACACGGTTGCTGGAGACTTACAGCCCCGTGCGCCAGACAGGGACCGATCGGATTATTGCCGTGGCCGAGTTCTATCAAACGGTAGATGACCTGCAGGGGGAAATCGTTGCTGCTCAGACGCGCAGCTGGTTGATCGTCGGAGCAGCGACGTTGGCGATGTATCTCCTGCTGACCGGCATGGTGCGGCGTGGCAGCGATACGATTGAGCGTCAGCAGCTTGAATTGCGCGACAAGGTCAGGCAGTTGACCGAGCTTCTGGAACAGAACAGAGAACTTCACAGGCGCGTGCGGCGGGCTGCTACCCGCACCACCGCGCTCAACGAGCGTTTCCTGCGCCGCATTAGCGCCGAACTGCACGACGGGCCGGCCCAGGACCTGGGGCTGGCACTGCTGCGGCTGGACAGCGTCGTAGCTGCGTGCGCTGAGTGCCCCATCGTCCGCCCCGAGGAACATCAGGTGAGCCAGGACCTGGACACGGTCCAATCGTCCCTGGAGCGTGCCCTGGAGGAGGTGCGAGCTATCGCCGCCGGCCTGCGCCTTCCCGAATTGGACGATCTGACGCTTCACGACACCCTTGGCCGTGTGGTGCGCGTTCATGAACGGCGCACGGACACCGAAACTAGACTGCAAACCAACGATCTGCCCGAACAGGCTCCCCTGCCCGTCAAGATCACCCTGTACCGTCTGATACAGGAGGCACTAAGCAATGCCTATCGGCACGGGGGCGGTGTCGGCCAGCGGGTGCATGTTGACTGTGACGGTGATAATGTGAGTATCGAGGTGTCGGATGAGGGACCCGGCTTCAACGTGTCGGAGGTAGCCGGCCGCGACGGGCATCTGGGGTTGGCGGGCATGCGTGAACGCGTGGAGAGTCTGGGAGGGCTGTTCCGCATCGACACTGAACCCGGCCGAGGCACCAGAGTTGTCGCCCGTCTGCCGCTGAGACCTGTGGAGTCCGACGATGCGTGACGGAGTCCGGGTGGTCATCGTGGACGATCACCCGCTATTTCGCGAGGGTGTAGCCCACACACTCCAGGCCGCGCCGGACATAGAAGTCGTGGGCGAGGGTTCCACAGCGGATGAGGCGCTGCGCCTGGCGCAGGATCTGCTGCCTGATCTCATCCTGCTGGACATCACCATGCCCGGCGGAGGTCTGAACGCGGTTCGGACCATCGCGGTCGCGTGTCCGGTGACCAAGATCGTGATGCTTACGGTGTCCGAGGAAGAGGAGGACGTGCTGACCGCGTTCAAGGCCGGCGCGCGGGCTTACATCCTAAAAGGGGTGTCAGCCCGGGAATTGGTACGCGTCCTCCGCTCCGTTTATGCGGGAGAGGTGTACGTGACACCGACGCTGGCAGCCGGCCTGCTCCAGGAGATGACCGGCACTTCACCCCGGCCACAGTTCCCCAACACCACACTCGATGAGTTGACTGAGCGGGAACTGGAGATCCTCGAGCTGGTCGCCGCCGGGTGCACCAACAGGGAAATCGGGCAACGTCTACACCTGGCTGAGAAGACAGTGAAGCATTACATGACGAACATCTTGCAGAAGCTGCATGTCCGCAACCGGGTGGAGGCGGCCTTGCTGGCGCAGAAGGCCGGCGTCGGAGGGATGGAGGACTACGCAGACTGAAATCGCCCCCGTTCAATTCCCGGAAAACCTTGCCAGGGTCACACTGAGACCCGTCACTGCGGCCTTGCCTGGTCAGAATCGCTTCTCCAGCCCTGCCGTTCTCGAGGCACCTTCGCAAGGTTTAAATGTAGCTCACTTTACCGACAGCTTCGGTGGTCCTGTGTACACTTGACGGTAACACGGGATGCGACTGAGACTCTAAGGAGGTGTGGGCATGCCAACACGAGAAGCAGGTGAAGTGAGCACAGCCGGCCTGGCCCAATGGCTGGGGACGCCGCCCCCTGGCCTCATCGCCCGCGCGGTGTTGATCATCGGGATCGCGGGCAGTCTCGTGCTGCTTGGCTGCTCGAAACCTCCGGCCGCGGAACCTGGTCCAGCCCAGCCGGCCTCCTCTGCAGCAGACCCCCCTGCGGTCACGGTGCCTGAGATCAGCGGGCCGTCCATCGGGGCGGCTGAACCCGCCGATGAACCCGCCTCTCGCCGGCATGAGCCGGATCCAGCCCGTGGCCGTGAGCTCTTCGCCTCACGGGGCTGCGCCGATTGCCATGGTCACCAGGCGGAAGGCATGGGGGGCGAGCACGCCGACGACGACATGACGGTGCCCACTCTGGCCCAGACGGATCTATCGCTCCAGCGCGTGATCGAGCAGGTCCGCCATCCCCATGAGTACATGCGGTCGTATGGTCTCACAGACGTGAGCGATACGGAACTGGCAGCCATCTATGCCTACTTGCAGACCCCATCCCGGCCGGCCCAGATCGTACCATCGGTGTTGAGCCACGTCCCTCCAAAACCCACTGGCACCATCCGTGGTGTGGTTTACTATTCCGGCAGCCGCACGCCGGTGCCCGATTTCGACATCTACCTTCTGGCCGCCGAAATCACCGATGATGAGCTTCGGTATGTCTACGACACCTGGTTCCAACCCTCCACCACCACCAAGAAGGACGGCACGTTCGAGATGCCCTTGATCCGGGCGGGTCACTACGTGTTGTTTGAGTCGCGCAAGATGCAGGAGATGACGACTGCGAGCGGGGCAATCGCGCTGGCCGAGGTGGTGGCCGGCCAGACGACCGAGGTTGAGGTTTTCGTACCCAGGTAACCCCACAAGCTTTCTGTTTGATCGCCGAAGGTCTCCTGACCGAGCCCGACTTGCATCGGTCAGGAGACCTTCGCCCATCAAAGATAGTTTTCGCTCTCTACCTCATCAGCCCGGTCGGGTCCGGTCGCCAGGAGTCCAGGACCTTCATGTAGTTAGCCCGCTCGAAGGCCGCCGGCTCAGCTACGTGCTGCTGGCTCATGCTGCCTTGCATCTGAGCCACCGACTCGTACTCGTGCTCCTCCATCCACTGGACCAAATCATCTCGTATCTCACCAATCCGGCGGATGCCATTTCGGAGTAACCCCGACGCCATCATGGTGACACTAGCGCCGGCCATCAAGCCCTTTAGCACATCCTCGTGGGTGTGGACGCCGCTGGTGATTGCCAGGTCCACCGGCACGCGGCCATAGAGAATGGCAACCCAGTGCAGTGGCAGGCGCAGGTCGTAAGAGTTACTCAGCGCCAAATGTGGCACCACCTCCAACTTTTCCAGGTCAAAATCAGGTTGGTAGAACCGATTGAACAGCACCAGAGCGTCTGCGCCTGCTTCAGCCAACTGGCCGGCCATGTGGGCTGTAGCGCTGAAGTAGGGACTCAGCTTTACGGCCACGGGAATGGAGACACTCTGCCTCACATCCCGCAGCACACCCAGATACATTTCCTCCACCTCGGCGCCTGTCAACGCAGGGTTGGTAGGAATGTAATAGAGGTTGAGTTCCAATGCGTCGGCGCCGGCCTCTTCGATGCGCTTAGCGTATTCAATCCAGCCACCCGAAGAGACGCCGTTCAGACTACCAATTATGGGGATATCCACGGACTGCTTGGCCTGGCTGATCAATGACAGGTATTGATCTGGCCCGATGTTGTAGCTCTCCATTACGGGGAAGTAGCTCAACGCTTCAGGAAAGCTTTCGGTGCCGAAGGTGAGGTAGTGACCCAACTGGTGACTTTCCAGTGTGATTTGCTCCTCGAACAGCGAGTACATCACCACCGCTGCTGCATCTGCATCCTCAAGCAGGCGGATGCCATCTAAGCTCCGCGACAGAGGGGACGCCGACGGCACGATCGGGTGCTTTAGGGTTATCCCCATGTAGGTTGTAGTTAGGTCCATAGCTGTCTCCCTTGGCTTGTGATTCGTGATTCGTGATGCGGGATGCG
>JBHHXF010000094.1:0-9927 GCA_046756905.1 Anaerolineae bacterium
AGTCGCCGAAGGGCGACTTCGCAATGGTTGCCGCGATTTCAATCGCCAGGCTGAGTGGATAGTTCGTGGACAAGAGGCTCTTGTTGGTCAACCGGCCCTCGGAGCGGCAAGATCACGTGAACAGTTGTGCCGGCCCCAGGTCGGCTTTCTATGTCAAGGGAACCGCCATGCTCCTGCACGATCCGATAGCTAACCGTCAAGCCCAGGCCAGTGCCGTGGCGCTTAGTAGTGTAGAAGGGGTCAAATACACGGGGAACATCTTTGGGGGCTATTCCAACCCCTGAATCAGTGAACGTCAGGCAGATCGAATTATCCATCAGCTCACCAGCGATATGGAGTGTGCCTCCATCGGACATGGATTCCAGTGCATTCAGCAACACATTCAAGCACACCTGGCGCAACCCGTTGCTCGCCCCGATGACGTGTGGTAAGCTTTCGGGTATGTCCAGCTCCACAGAAACGCCGCTGTCCCGCAACTGCCGGCCAAATAGAACAAGCAGGTCAGTTACCAAAGGTCTGAGATGGACTGGAGTCAGCGGCTCCTCACTTGGTTGATAGAGCTGCTCCAACAACCGGGATACGATCCCGGCAATTCTATCCACCTGCTCTTGAACGACTTCTAGGTGTTCCTGGCTACCCAATTCATCCGCCTGTTGGTCTTCGATGAGCTCCAGATACAGCCGCATGGATTGCAGAGGGTTGTTGATCTCGTGGGCTATTGCAGCCGCAAGTTGAGCAGCGACTGCCATCTTTTCACTGCGCATCATCTGCTCTTGGGCTTCTCTCAGCTCTCTGGTTCGCTCCTCGACGCGCTTTTCCAGGTCTCGCGCTAACGCCCGTGTCTCGGCGTAGAGTTGAGCATTGGCAGTGGCGATGGCAACCTGCTCCGCGATGATTCGGAGCGCCTCGACAGTTTCCTCACCCAGATCGGCGCGCTGTGCTCCGCTAAGGCTGAATACGCCGATAGCTTCGCCGCGCAGCGAAAGCGGCAGGGCCACACACCACCGGGCGTCCGCAGCCCACAGGATGCCAGCGTCCGGTCGGTGGCTCTCTTGCGTCAGATTGCCGGCAATCCATGGCCGACCATGAGTCACCGCCCATCCGACGGCCGATCCCACGCGCGAGATGTGCTGACGAGCGCCCTGCTCCTCCGACGAAGGAAGAAGACTGATCTGCCGCAAAGCCGGCGACTCGGCCGTGCTGGCCACCACCTCGAAAGCATCGCCCGCAGGATTACGCAGGACGATACAGGCACGATCGAACGGCAGGAGACGACGAGTTCCCACGGTAACTGCACGGAATGCCTCGGCCAGGTCCAGACTGGCGTTGATGGTCAGTGCAATATCGTTAATCGTCTCGATTTGACGCGCTCGACGCTCGGTTTCCCGAAACAAGCGGATGTACCACAGCAGTGCAACCGTGATCAGAGCTGCCACAAGCGTCTGGCCGCCGATCACGAGCAACTCAGGACTGAAACGCATTTTGATTTAATCTGAATACGTCTAGGGTGAACGCGGACAAGCCGAGACCGAGGTTCGGTGGAACCCCGGTCTCGGCTCTCCCAGGATAGGATCCTGCGGACCGATCTGTGGCGGACGGGCTACTGATTATCCAGCAGCAACCCGCCTGCCAACAGGTCCTACGTCAGGTTCTGCGTGCGAGATCTAGAAGCGGCGGTCTGCGAGAATCGGGAGCAGGAACTGAACGTTGCCCGAAAGGTCCGCGTTCGCCTGGAACACCAGGTTGCCAGTGGCATTCGCGCCTTCGCGCAGTCGCTCACCATCGATGTTGTACAGGATGGCGCCCTGCGTGCCCTTACCCTCGTACACCTTATTGCCAGTCACCGTGTAAGCTGCCGGTCCGTTAGTGTTACCACCTACGAAGATGGTCTCACCACCGACCGTGAACAGCTTCTCACCGGTGCTGTTGGCGCCACGGAATACCGTGGAGCCGTCGAAGAAGAGAACGGCCTGTCCGGTCTGAACAGTACCCTGGTAGACTTTACCATTGCTGTCGACCGTGAATGTCGGGGCCCCGCTCTTCTGTGCATCGGTCCAGAGCCGAACCTGGCCCGCGGATACTGAGCTTCCACTTACCTTTGCGGAATCAGAAGCCGGCTTAGCCTGAGTGCAGCCAACCAACGCAATGGCGACTACCAAAACAGCAACAAGAATTACACGAGCTTTCATTGTGGTGAAGAACCTCCTTGTCTGAGAATCTCTATGGGTTGCGAAACTGCGAAACATCAGCAACTAGAAGCGGCGGTCTGCGAGAATCGGGAGCAGGAACTGAACGTTGCCCGAAAGGTCCGCGTTCGCCTGGAACACCAGGTTGCCAGTGGCATTCGCGCCTTCGCGCAGTCGCTCACCATCGATGTTGTACAGGATGGCGCCCTGCGTGCCCTTACCCTCGTACACCTTATTGCCAGTCACCGTGTAAGCTGCCGGTCCGTTAGTGTTACCACCTACGAAGATGGTCTCACCACCGACCGTGAACAGCTTCTCACCGGTGCTGTTGGCGCCACGGAATACCGTGGAGCCGTCGAAGAAGAGAACAGCCTGTCCGGTCTGAACAGTACCCTGGTAGACCCTACCATTGCTGTCGACCGTGAATGTCGGGTCGCCACTCTTCTGCGCATCGGTCCAGAGCCGAACCTGGCCCGCGGATACCGCGCGCGCGCCGCCGACCGTCACTGCAGGTGCCGCCGTCTGCTGAGCCGAATTGCGGCCGAGGTACAGGCCGATCAAGCCACTGCCCAATGCAATGGCAACAACCAGTACGACTAAAAGAATCTCGCGGCTTCTCATTAGAAGTGAATTGCCTCCTTTTCCGAATATGGTGTTGGACTGCGACTCATGCAGTCCGAGGGTTGAACCTCCAAGCAATCGCACCTCACGTCTATTCGCCGATCTGCCGCGATTGCCGGCTGTGGACAGGCCCTTTCAAGCCTTCCAGCTCTCATGAAGATCGTCCCGCCCTCACCTCCTTCTAGACCCTTAGCACGCTACCTGATTCGTCGAACCTTACGACAGCTAGTATATCATGATTGTGCAGGTTTGTGAGTTAGCATGATGTTGACGAAAGGTTGGCATCCAGTTGGTACAATAATGAATCACCCAAGCTCATCCACCAGCCAACTAGCCTTTCACCAGGTTCTGAGCCACAGTCCGGGCAAAGTCAATCGGGATAGCAAATCCCAGTCCGGCCGAACTCCCGCTGGGGGAGAATATCTGCGTGTTGACGCCTATGACCTCGCCGTTCAGGTTCAACAGAGGCCCCCCCGAGTTTCCCGGGTTGATTGACGCATCAGTCTGAATGACCCCAGGAATGACATTGCCATCGGGAATCTCAAGGTTTCGACCCAGCGCACTAATGTACCCTACGGTCATCGTATGCTCGAGGCCAAAGGGGTTTCCAATGGCAATTGCCGACTGGCCAACGTGCAACCGTGATGGATTCCCAAAGGTGACTACCGAAAACTTGCCGGCTGATGGATCGATTCTTAGAACAGCCAGGTCGTTAGCCGGATCAGCGCCCACCAGTTGGGCCGGCACAAGCTCTGCCTGGCCGGCCAATGCAACGCAATACTCGAAGCCGTCGCGGACGACGTGGTTATTGGTAAGGATATAGCCGTCACGGTCGATGAAGAAACCAGACCCTTGAGTAGCGTCGGCCCGATCTTCACACGTGAGGCTCTCCAGAGTTACTGTAATCACGTTTACAACCGCTGGTGCGGCCGCATCGTACACATGAACCAAGTCTGCCTCATTCGCTCCAGATGCTGCGGCAGCCGCTTGCACTACCTGGGCTGCGCCTGGGCGAAGGGCTCGCAGAATCGGATTGACCCGCTCCACCTGGCTGGACAGGCGGGCATACTGGAAGCCAGCCAGAAAGCCGATCACCACCAGCCCCAGCGCCGCGAAAAGGGCCAGAGCCAGAAGACGAAGCTCCCGCTGCGACATTTGCCGAGGCATTCGCACCCCACCCAGGCTTATGCCTTCCCCACTCCCTACCGCGTCCTGGTCGTAAACATTCGCTAGAACGTTCTCGATCTCCTGCCCTAATAGTCGCTCTATGAACTTCTCGGCCGCGCTTTCCTGAGCTTCATGCTCCGGTGACCCGGGCACAGCAGCCTGGCCTGTTGCCTGTTCCTCCTGCTCTGCGCCTGTCTCTTCTACCATGCTCTCCTCCAATTGCCCTGGGCCAGGTTTACTCCTCCGTCGAAGTGAGTTTGTACCCAATCCCCCGCACAGTGACGATGTACCTGGGGTTCGCTGGGTCAGGCTCTACCTTTTGCCTTAGAGTGTGAATGTGGTACTTTATGAGTTCTCGTGCTTCCCACACCTCAGTATCGTAACCCTGTACCTCGCGGACCAACTCCTGATGACCAATTGCTCGGTCGGCGTTGCGCATCAGATAAGTCAACAGGGTGAACTCTGTTGGTGTCAGGTTAAGTGGCGCGCCACCCCGCTCGGCTTCGTGGGCTGCTGGATCGACACTCAGATCATCCACTCGTAGGACCGATGCTGGGGCAATGGCGGTCGGGCCGAGCCCTCTATCCAGTTGATTTAGACTCTCACGCAACTGGCCCAGCAATTCATCCCGCCGCCGTTCCCGCACATGTCGATCTAGAGCTTTTGCTACACTCTCTTTAATGATTTCAGCGCCGCTTGGTTTCAATAAGTAGTCATCAGCGCCGGCCCGAACAGCAGCTATGGCTGAATCAAGGCCGCCGTACCCGGTTAGAAGTATTACCGAAACGTGAGGCCATCGTCCTTTGATCTCTTGCATCAACTCCACACCGCTCATTCCCCCCATTCGGATATCGAGCAGCGCGAGATCGATGGGATGCTTCTCCAGGTAAATCAGTGCTGATTCCGCACTTTCGACGGCGTTTACAGAGTAGCCGGCCGTGCTCAGCACAGTCGATAAACCGCTTCGAATGGCCGGCTCATCATCGACAATGAGAATCTTGGCTCTATCGGCAGGTTCTGACATGGTTGTAAGCGTTGTTCTTGTAATGGACTGCTGACGGGGGATCCGTCACTCAACCCTCGCTGGCGGTGAATTGCGCGTACTCATTATATCATGATCTAGACTGGTTTGTCAACGTTCCTCTTAACAAAACCGGATCAGACTCACAGCAGGGCAACTTGCACAGACGCCGGCTTTTTCTTATAATTCCCGCGTGCAAGCCTGTCAACCTTGTCAGCGTATCGAGTGGGAGAAAAGTTGCAATGCCGATTTACGAATACCTCTGCGCCGATTGTGATCGCCGGACGACGATCTTTCTCCGAAGCATGAATGACCAACCCGATCCGGTGTGCAACACTTGTGGTAGCCGGAACCTGAGCCGGCTGATCTCTCGCGTAGCCGTCGTTCGATCTGAAGAAAGTCGGCTGGAATCTCTGGCTGACCCCAGCAGCTTCGCCGGCCTGGACGAGGACGATCCCCGCAGCCTGGGCCAATTTATGCGGAAGATGAGCCGGGAGATGGGTGAAGACCTGGGGCCGGAGTTCGATGAAGTAGTCGACCGACTGGAATCAGGTCAGAGCCCGGAGGACATCGAAGAGTCGATGCCAGAACTGGGCGAGGACCTCGGCGGCGGTGCGCCGATGGATGACCTGGGGCTCTAGCCTCCTGCTTCTATTCCGGCACCCTTCCCACTTGACTGAAAAGTAGCGCGCCGACCCGCCGGCGAATCTCGTCTTGCACAACACCTGTCGGGCGCGCTGCATCGATCACCAGCCACCGATCTGGTTCTGCCCTTGCCAGAGCGAGATACCCGCGTCGGACGCGGTCATAGAAATCAATCGCCTGTTGGTCCAACCGATTCCAGGCCTCGCTATTTTGTTGGCCGGCCGCCCGCTTGCGGCGCAAACCCTCCTCCACGTCAAGGTCGAGAAAGACTGTCAAATCGGGCGTCAGGCCACCTGTGGCAAACTGCGTTATTCTGCGCAGCGATTCCAGGTCTAACCCCCGGCCGAACCCCTGATACGCCATTGTGGAATCAGCGAAGCGGTCACAGATTACGATCGCCCCCCGCGCCAAGGCCGGCGCCACTACCTGTCCTACAAGCTGAGCACGAGAGGCCGAGAACAATAGAATCTCCGCTTCGGGAAGCATTTCGCGGTTAGCCGGATCCAACAACACACGCCGGATCTGGTCTCCGATGCTCGTCCCACCAGGCTCACGGGTGATAACGATGTCATACCCTTTATCTTGCAGGTAGCCGCAAAGTGGCTGGATCTGGGTGGTCTTGCCGCTACCTTCCGGGCCCTCAAATGTGATAAACATTGCGCAGCGCGCTTCCTATCGGCGGTGCTCTAAAGTCCCTCCCCGTCTTGTCGAGGTGTCATCCTAGGCGTCGTCCTGAGCCCCATCCTGAGCTTGATCAAGGGCTTGTCGAAGGACTTGTCGAGAGGAGCCTGTTGGAGGGCTATCGTTGCGATAGATTCGGACACGCCGGCGGGGTTCCTTGCCCCGACTATGAGAAATCAGGTCAGCCTCGCGGGCTAGCTCGTGCTGCTGGCGCCGGGTGTACGAGTTCTGCGGCCGCAACTCAACCATGTCTCGCGCCCCCAGATTAATCTGCTCGACGGCTTCCTGCGCCTCGCGCATCGCCTGCTCAAAAGGGTCTTGTCTGGCCTCCAGTCCAAAGATGTCTACCAGAGCGCCTTCCATCTGCGCGACGGTGTTGCTGCGTAACACGTAAATGGGCACCCCCATGCGCTCTGCCTCGGTAATGGCTTGGGGGCGCTTCCGATAATAGCTTTTGAGCGTCAACAGTGCGTCGGCGTCTCCCAAGTCATCCACGATTACGGTTGGCAGATCCAGCCCTTTCGCCACCTGCCGCAGGCGATTCTGGCTCACACCATAGGGAAAAAAGCGTACCGTTCTGGGAATGGGGCCACGTGACGCCCGGCGTCGAAGCTCAACCGGTTCGTCAGTCGCCGACTCAAGTACAGCTTCTTCCGTCCGCACCGCGCCAGTCTCGTCGCGATACCGGAGCTCAGCCGGCCTGGGTCGCCCGCGCAAGATGGCATCGACAGCCGCTCCCACGTCGTGGTGGACAGCCAGGCGGTCCCAATCCTGAATCTCGATGACTACATCGAACGTCGGAGGCTGCTTGCGCTCCAGCACGGTCTTCTGCGTCCCGCGCCTTCGGGCCTCCTCGTCGCCCAGGGTCACAGACTGAATGCCCCCCACCAGATCGGCCAACGTTGGATTCATCATCAGATTGTCGAGAGTGTTGCCGTGGGCGGTGCCGACCAACTGGACACCGCGTTCGGCGATGGTTCGTGCTGCTTCCGCCTCCAATTGCCGTCCAATTTCGTCGATGACAATCACGTCGGGCATGTGGTTTTCGACCGCTTCGATCATCACCTCGTGCTGTAACGACGGCATCGGTACCTGCATGCGGCGGGCGCGGCCAATGGCCGGATGCGGGATGTCACCGTCGCCGCCAATCTCGTTGGATGTATCGACGATGATCACCCGCTTTTTCTCACCCAGAATGCGGGCCACCTCGCGCAACATGGTCGTCTTGCCGACACCGGGCCGGCCCAGCAGCAGGATGCTCCTGCCAGACTCAACAATATCGCGCACGATGTCAACAGTCCCATACACAGCTCGACCGACGCGGCAGGTCAGCCCCACGATCTGGCCATTTCGGTTGCGGATCGCTGAGATGCGGTGCAGGGTGCGCGGAATGCCGGCGCGATTGTCGCCGCCAAACGTGCCGATGCGCTGGACGACGTAGTCGATCTCGCCGGCTGTCGTCTCTTTCTCGCTGATAATAACGTCCTCGTCGAGGAAACGGGCCTCAGGTGGCCGACCCAGGTCCATGACTACTTCTAGCAAATCCAATCGGTTGTTCTTTTCTCGTACTGCCCTCAGAATAGCCGGCGGCAAGACATCAAGCAATACATCTAAATCGTCAGTAGTCTCCGTCATTGAGTTTCGTTCACTACCTCCGAACGAGCCGATATTGGCCCATCTCGTCTCTTCACATGGCTTATACGGGCCGATGCAGTTGGCGCGGCTTCGACACCCTCGACCTGTGGAATAGGCTCAAAAATCTTCTGCCGTATCTGGACAGTGGTTTGCTTTACGAGCAAGAAACGTGTCAGTTGTTGCTCAAACCCGATGGTTTTTAGGGCCGAAAAAAGGTCGGTTTCGTAGGTGCGCACTGCGCAGTACACTGGGCGTGGTCCATGCTCCGCCAAACGCCCCACGCCGAACCTGACCAGCACCTCCGTGTGATCTGTATGATCTGGATGGAGGAGCAGATGCAGCCATTGTCCCCGTTCTCCCCCCAGAAGCCGCAGATAGGCTGCGATCTCACCATTTTGATACCACACATAACGCTCTTCGTGGCTGCCCTGGGCCCAGTCACTCGTAGCACACTCGCCAATCTGGCCTGGCAGGTGCTCTGCCTGCTGTACGAACCGGGGAGCGCCCATGCAGTATAGCCGGTGGATCCCCCATGCATCCTTGCTTTCCCACTTCCTCAGCCGAATCTGGCTAGAAAGGATGTCTTCTTTCGTTGGTCGCGGCAGCTTGAAGACATGTTCCTGTGTGTACACCCGGAACCCTACGACGCGGAACACCTCTGCTTCGGCCTCTGCTTCAGCCGGCAATTTTGCGAATATGCGTTGTACACCGCGCTCACCCTGTCCTCGACACAGCGTCTCAAGCAGAAGTTGCCACGTGTGCGCTGTCCCGCTGTCCACCGCCAGGGCCGGCGCTACAAACGTCAGATAGCTCTCGGCTGGGCCGCGTCCTCGCTGCGCCTGGATAAACCCCGACTGGCCTCGGTTCCGCATCACGTAGGTCGCGGCTCCATAGGAATTCAGCGGGATTTGCGACAGCAGCGCGTTCCACAATGGAGCCCTCGGTCGCAGTACGGCACTCTCCAGGTCCAGCGAAATGCCTTCCGCCTGAAGCGTTCGTACGAGCATGATGTCTTGCACCCGGAACGACCGAACCGAGACGTCCACCTCGAACTCCGAATCCTATCTGGCTGATTCTCCCGTGGTCACAACTGCCAGCCCTGTAATTCTACTATGAACGGGTCCCCTCGGCAAGTTTTCAGGAGTTGACAGCGCATCAGTGATTAACAACATGGTATATGGCTCTGTAGAGGCGGTTGTCGGATAGAAAAAGACGGCCAGCATAAGTGACCGTCTCTCAACAAGCTTGTGGAACGTCGACACTAACAGGGTGTCTGAAAAATCCTCCGCGTGTGTCATTGCGAGTCCTTCGACCGGCTCAGAATGAACTCCGCGAAGCAATCTCCTGCCAGGTAGGGGATTGCTTCCCTTCGGCAGGCTCAGGGCAGGCTCTGCAAAAAGCGCTCCTCGCAATGACAGCCCCATGGTTCGCGGGGCACTCTGGCCAATTTTCAGACACGCTCTACGATGTGGGGCGCTCGGTATCATCAACAACTGTATACCGGGCCGAGATGGTCTCTGCACCGGAACGGATTTCCTCAACTACGTCCGAAGGGCAAGCTCGGACAAACCAGTTGAGCGCCAACAACAGGACCGCGATGTCATCCAACTGGCCCAGGCCAGGGAGTAAGTCCGGGAGAAGATCCAATGGCCAAACCAGATATAGCAGACCCACCAGCGGTATTGCCTTCACCGCCGGCGACACTCGCTCATCCCGAAATAATCGCCATGCCAACTGGATCTTGTCGATCAACTCGGTCAACGTTCTAACCGTGAGTGGCCTGTCCGTTGAACCACTATTGTTTGCCATACAACTGTCTCTCCTGTAGGGCCTTGCAACATAACCGTTGCTCACCCTTGAATTATACTCATTCTCAGCGTCCGTTCAAACCACTGACAGTCATGCATCACGCATTACGTATCTTGTCCCGCCAGGGTTTCGCAGAAGGACGCGCCCCCAAACCTTGCGAAG
>JBHHXF010000095.1:0-9926 GCA_046756905.1 Anaerolineae bacterium
CTTCCAGACTTGTACTGAGTTTATCGAAGTGCAGGTCGTTCAGAGCTCGTGTATCGGGAGAAAACAAGATGAACGCGATTACGCAAAAGGAGCAGCAGGTTCGGCCCAGGCCGGCGCCCTTTCCTCAGGACGATGGATCAATCGGTGATGGCAGACCCCCTTTGAACAGCGGCGATCGTTTGAGTCGCGCCGAGTTTGAGCGTCGCTATGACGCGCGCCCCGACATCAAGAAAGCAGAGCTGATTGAAGGAGTCGTCTACGTGGCATCACCTGTCTACCCACAACATGGCGAACCCCACAGCGACATCATCGGCTGGTTAAGTGTCTACCGTGCGGCAACGCCTGGTATTCGCGTCTCTGACAATACCTCCCTCCGACTTGATGCTGACAATGAACCACAACCCGATGTGTGCGTCTGGGTCGATGATCCGACGGGTGAGGCGTTGCGCGCCCCCAGAGACAGTTTTCTGGAGATCACACCGGATCTGATCGTCGAGGTGGCGGCCAGCAGCGCGTCGTACGACTTGCACGACAAGCTGAACGCCTACCGCCGTAACGGTGTGCAGGAGTATCTGGTCCTGCTGGTCTGGGAGCAGGAGACCCGTTGGCACACCTGGCAGGAAGGGGAATATCAACGCCTGGAACCGGGTGAGGACGGGATTCTGCGCAGCCGGGTGCTACCTGGGTTGTGGCTGCACCCCGAGCGGTTCTGGGCAGGGGATCTGGCCGGCGTGCTGAGCGTCCTGCAGCGGGGATTGGCATCTCCCGAACACGAGGCGTTTGTCAGGACTCTGCGAGGCGACGATCAGTGAGCAGTGATCAGTAACCAGTGATCAGTGAACGCCGAATACCGATGACTGATCGCTGCTCACTGATGACTGGCAGGCTCATCTCCACGCGAAAGCCCCCTGCTTCGTCCGGCCCGGCACTAAATGCGCCCCGCAGCGCCTCGGCACGTTCGCGCAGGCCGCGTAGGCCGTAGCCTCCTCGCCCTTCCTGGGCCAGACCTCCGAGGTCTTCAGAGACCTCGGAGGTCTCTCGCATGAGGGAAGGGGGGACGCCATCGTTCTCCACCGACAAGGCCACTGCCTCCGGGCCGTAGTGCAACTGTAACGTCACCTGTTGGGCCGCCGGCGCGTGGCGCTGGACGTTGGTCAGCGCCTCTTGTGCGGCGCGGTACAGCGGCAGGGCGAGGCGGGCCGGCAGCGGCGCGACCTCCCCTTCCACCTGCCAGGCGGTGCGGATGTGCGTCGTCCTCTCGAAATCGGCCACCAGCGCGGCGATGGCCTCCGGTAGCGAGAAGGTCTCTAGCGCGGCGGGGCGGAGCGCCTTCACCGCCCGGCGCACGTCGGCCAGGCCCGTTTTGACCAGCGCTCGGGTCTGCTTGGCCGCTTGCCGGCGTTGCTCGGTCTGGCCGGGGGGCAGCCGGGCCAGCAGCTCCAGTTGGACGTCCAGGGCGGTCAGGGTGTGGCCCATGGTGTCGTGAATCTCGTGGGCCAGACGGGCACGCTCCTGGGCCACCGCCAGCGCCTCGGCCTGGGCGGCGTAGTCCTGCAACTGCCGGTGCGCCTCCGCCAGTTCTGCGGCCAATACCTCCGTATGCTCCCGCTGCTCCCATTGACGCAAATAGAACTCGGTGAAAGCGACGGCAAACCCATACCAGGGCAGATCGCCCAGCAGCGTCAGCCAGGCTGACTGCCAGCCCCACAACACAGCGTAGCTTAGCCAGCCCAACGCCATCACACCTATGACCCAGGCCACCGCCCAACGGTACTTACCGGTCTCTATGCCAAACGTGCCATAGCCGTTAAGGGCGGCCAGATAGAAATACGGTCTGGCTCGACCTCGCAGGATCAGGACAACGGCAAAGAGCATGACCATCTCAGCCACGTCAATCGTGATGGACCACCTGATCCGGTCGCGGAGCCGGAACTTGTGCCCTGCCTCCAGGTACGCTGTGAGGATACATTCCGCCACCACCACCAGCGTGAGCAGGGCGTAGACGAGAAAGGCCATGAAGGTGAGCGGCGGCTGTATCGTGAATACGTTGAAGACAAATAGCACAATGAGGATGACCGCTATCCCCAGGTCATAGAGGCGCGCCTCCCGGTCAGAGGTAGAGGTGATGGTGGGCATGACGTTATTCATCCAACAATCCCCATTCCACCGCCAGGCGAACGGCGTGGGCGCGGTCGCGTGCCCCCACCTTGCTCCGGATGTGGCTGACGTGGTTCTTCACCGTCCCCTCCGCCAGCCACAACCTGGCGGCAATCTCGGCGTTGGTGGCCCCCTCGGCCATCAGGCGCAGCACTTCGCGCTCGCGCGGAGTCAGGCGCTCGGTCAGGGCCGGCTCCTCTCCCTCGGGGTGGGTCGCCCGCCGGATCACCTTCTGGGTGACGGCCGGGTCCAGGATGGAATCGCCGGCGTGGACCGCGCGGATGGCCGCCGCCAGGTGATCGGGGTCGGCGTTCTTGAGCAGGTAGCCGGACGCGCCGGCGCGCAGCGAGTCGAAGACGTATTCGTCGTGGTCGAAGGTGGTCAGCACAATCACGCGCGTACGAGGGTATCGCGCACGAATCTCGCGCGTGGCGGCCACGCCGTTCATGCCCGGCATACGCACGTCCATCAGCACCACGTCGGGGGACTGTTCGTCGACCAGGGCCAGCGCCTCTCGCCCATTCGAGGCCGTGCCCACCACCGTCAGGTCAGGCATCAGGGCCAGCAGCGATGCCAGCCCCTCGCGGACCAGGGTTTGATCATCAACGATGGCGATGCGGATGTTGGCCATTGCACATACCTGGGACCAACTCACAGGGTCGGGCGAAGCGGCAAAGGTCTTCCAGAACAGCCGGCGTATTGCAGGCCGTTCACTGCGCGACACAAAGCAGGGGGGAAGTGTCGAAGACGCCTATGATTTTACCACATTTTCGGGACAGTGTCCATGGACATACGTTAAGCCCGCGCGGGGCTGAAGGCCCCGCGCTAACCCAACGAAACCCCTCCGGGGCTGGGAACAGCCCGCAAGGCTTGGTTAGATTAGCCTGGGAGTTCAGCCCCAGGCGGGCTGAGGCTCTGTCGCGGGTAACCGTTCAAGCAGTCTCAAGAATAGACGCATAAGGTGACCGGCACTTGCGAAATTGCACCAAAAGTGAGCACAACCGGGTCAGAAGAGGCGGTTGTCGAATGAAAACCGGTTTGGAAGTGCCGGTCACCTGAACGCTTACTGTCGCAGTTGCGTCAGGTCCCCAGGTGATGTAGAATCAGGACTGACCACTAACCACTGACCACTGACTACGGAGACACCGATGAGACGACATGCGATCGTGTGCCTGCTGGTCGCCCTGCTAACCCTGCCGGCCCTCGCCTGCGAGCCCGGTCCGACGCCCACGCCGACAACCGTTCCTACGCCGACGGCGACATCACGTCCGGCAGAACCGTCACGTACACCAACCACCCGCCCCACCCCCACCCCCACACCAAGCCCAAGCCCAACCCCCACGCCCATCGCCGGCCCCATCGACCTGGGCGTGCCGGCCGGCGATGCCTACGGACCGGAGGCCATGGCCGTCGATGGCGCCCACGGGCTGGCCTACGTACTCAGTGGCTACGGCGACGCCGCCCAGTCTGAGGAGGAAAGTGTGCTATCCGTCGTCGATGTCGCACAGGGCGAGGTCCTGGAGACGGTCGCGCTGCCAGTCGCCTTCCGGGGAAGTACGACGCTCGCTCTAGCGCCGGCCGGCGACCGGTTGTTCGTGGCCGGCGGTGATGAATACCGATTGCTGGTTGTGGCCACCGGCACTGGAGCTGAGCCGTTGGGCCAGGTGCTATCCGAGCAGTCCGACGTGCGGGCTATCGCCCTGGGCCCACCCTCACTGCGCCTGTACGCCGTCGGCGCCGAACAGATTCGAGTTCTTGACATAAACACTATGCAAGAAATCGTCCAGACTGCGACGCCGGCCAGTCTGTCTCCGCCGCCGGCCCAGATCCTCATCGCCGTGAATGACCAGACCGGGCGACTGTACCTAGCCTCCCCCAACAGCGACATCGTCACCGTTCACCGCGCGGACGATCTG
This sequence comes from Anaerolineae bacterium, assembly GCA_046756905.1. Lineage (GTDB taxonomy): Bacteria > Chloroflexota > Anaerolineae > Epilineales > JAANWY01 > JBHHTZ01. The sequence continues at coordinate 4,074 of JBHHXF010000095.1, forward strand.
CAAAAGGTGGCGGACATTCTGCCGGCCGGCGAACCCGAGGAGATCGTCAGCGGGGCGGGCAGTTCGCAGGTCTATCTGGTCATGCGCCGCCGGCAAGACGGCTCCAAACAGGTGGCGGTCATCGATGGCAACCAGGTCACGCGCGTGTGGGTGCCTCAGGACGGCTTCGACATTCGAGCTGTGGTGTCCGACGACGTGCCCGAGCAGGCGTTTCTGTGGGAGACGGCCCAGGGACCGGAGTCCCGACTGCGGGCGGTGGATCCGACCACCGGTCAGACGGTAGCCACGACTCCACTGCCGACGGGCAGCATTACCGCTGCCATGATCAGCGCCGGCCAGTCCCACCTGCTGACGTGGAGCAGCGCCCTGGCGACGGTGGCGGTGGAAGATGGCGCGGTCGAGCACGTTGTGCGCCTGGGGGTGACGCTGCGGGATGCGATTGTCGATCCGAAGACGGAGCGGCTGCTGGTGGTTGACTCCGCCGGCGCGATCCACGTGTTAGATGCTGCGTCTCTACGGCTCGTTGACACCTGGCCCCACATCGTCGGCCGACCGACAGAGTCCATCTACGCTGCACCGCTCTCGGTCGTCGAGGGGCTGCTGTTCGTGCCAGACCAGGATGCTAATGAGACGGCGGTGGTGGACGCGGCCACAGGCCAACAGGTTGCGACCATCCCCAAAGCCGGCCCGGTCACGTTCGATGCGTCACACAATCGGTTGTTCGTCACCCAGCAAGGCGTGTTCATCGTCGATCCCGAGACGTACGCGGTTGTCGGCTCCATCGACGAAACGGTTCGCAAGACGCTCTTCTCTGGGGAGCCGAGCGCCATCTCCGCGCAGTACGATGCAAAGCACGACCTGCTGTTTGTGACGATGTCCAACAACTCGCCTGGCTCCAGCTCCAGCACCTGGCTCCAGGTGTACGACGGCGAGACGCTGCAGCGGTTGGACACCCCCATCAAGACAGACAGGCAGTTCCTGGCCGGCCTGGCCGTTGATCCCACAACGGATCTGGTCTACGTTGCCAGCTCGTTCCCCACCGGAGATATGGCGGTGTTCACGACGCGTGGCGAGCTGGTTACACGTATGCAATATCTGACAGGCGAACTATTCCTGGACACGCAACAGCAGCGTTTGTACGTGACGAGCTGGGACGGGCTTGTGAGTCTCAACTCGGCCACCCACAATGTAGTCGATTATCGCCGGCTGCCCTCAAACGGATACCGCGAGTTCACGACCTTTGACCCTGTCAACGGCCGCTTCTACACGACGCTTTCCAACTCGGCTGATCTGCATATCCTCCGGCCAGAGGACAGGCAGCCGGTGGCCGGGCAGGTGGTGGGCCGGCTGCCGTCCAAACAGATTCGCCACCTGGCCGCTGCGGCCGATGGCACGCTTTTTGCGGCCAGCGACAATGGCTCAGCATATCGACAGGAGAATAGCGGTTGGCGGTCAATCAGCGGAGGGCTGCCCCCATTGGGCTGGCCGGCTTTGCACCCAGCGCCCGGCGCGCCGGCAGTGCTGTTCGCTCACCTGCGGCAGCCGGGCCAGGCGTACGGTCTCTTCCGGTCCCAGGATGGCGGGCAAACCTGGCAGCCGGCTGTCCGCGGGCTTCGGGACCTCGACGTGCGCGATCTGGCGCTGTCGCCAGACTTTGCCAACGACCGGACAGCGGTGCTGCTGTCCGGCGAGGATGGCGTGTTCCGCACGACAGACGGCGGCGACACGTGGGAGCGGGTTTCGGAGGTGGCCGGCCATTACGCGGCGCTGGCAACGACCGCGTCAGGGCCGCTCACGTTCCTCGTGCTGGTGAGGGAACCCGACGTATACGACCAGACCTTCGTGTACGCGCCGGCCGGCGCCGCTGGCGCATTGGAGCAGATCGGGAGCATCCCCTCCTCCATGCTGCCCGGCAGCGATGCCCTGGCCCTGTCGCCCGAATTCGCGCGGGATGGGGTTGCCATAGCTGGCCTCTACCAGGCCGGCCTGTTCCTGAGCCAGGATTCTGGGCGCACCTGGCATCAACTGCCGCCCCGTCCTCAGGCGTTCAGCGCGGTCTACACGATTCTCTTTTCGCCGGAGTTCGCATCGGACCGGACGGTGTACGCGCTTATGGCGCCGTCCTATTTTGGCCCGGAGGACCGCAGTGTGCTGGTCCGCTCCACCGACGGTGGGGAGACGTGGCAGCGAGCCGTCGATGCCGATCCGCTGATCTCGGCGCTGGCCATGGGGCCGGTCGGTGACTTGTGGGTCGGTGATGCGCAAGGCAATGTCCGGCCGCTGGACCCTGCGCAACTCGCCTGGGAGATTGCACGCGAACCCACGCCAACACCGGAGCCAACGCCGTCGGAGCCGCCGGCCGGCTTCTATCGACCGACAGGCGCTTTCGCCGAGATGTGGGCCACGGACCCCGAAGTGCGTCGAGCGCTGGGCTGGGCCGCGGAGCCGGAGCCGCGCCAGATTTCGGCTGCGTTCCAGCCGTTCGAGGGAGGCGTGATGATCTGGCGGGGTGACACGCGAACGATCTATGTGCTGTACGACGATGGTTCATGGGATGGCTTCGAAGACACGTGGACGCCGGAGGAGCCTGATCTCGATCCGAATATCCAACCGTTGGCGGGACTTGAGCAGCCGGCTCGTGGCTTCGGCAAGGTATGGCGCGAACAGCCGGGGGTACGCGACCGGCTCGGGTGGGGATTGCGGTCGGAGGAAGCGTATGCGTCACCCCTACAGAGCTTTGAGCGGGGTACCGCGATGGGCGTTGGGGCGTCGGTCTTCGTGCTGACGCGTGTCGCCGGCGAGCCGGCTACCTGGCTGGAGAGATAGGATCGGCGTAGTAGAGTGAGGTTCCTGGGGCGGGCGACCAATTACTGATTCCTGAGACCCTTTCACAATTCCGGCAAACCTTGCGAAGGTTCCCCGTGACCCTGGCAGTTAGAAAATTTCCAGGTTGGAAAAGGCTATTCCGGTCATGAAGCTCTCGCTGAACCTTCGCAAGGTTGGGTTGTGAACGAATTACGAAAGGATTTCCTTCCTGGCATTCAACCAGGTGGCAAGATCGGGAAGCTGTCGGTGGGCTGTCAGGTCGATGGTCAGCGGCGAGATCGACACGACGCGATCGACGAGGAGGGCGTGGATGTCCGAATCGGGCTCCAAGGTGTCAAAGTCCACCCGGCGCTCGTAACCGGTGAAGTTGGGCCGGCCTTCCGCTGGGTTGTCCTCTACCCGAGATTCGAAATAGCGCTGGCGTGACACGCGCGTAACCCTCCAGGGGGTGTCGGGGGTGGCATCCTGGGGGATGTCCACCTTGAGGATGTCGATACCCGCCGGCCAGGGTTGGGCCAGAACGTGCTCCACAAGCCGGCGCGTGATCACCGCTGCGCTGCTGAAATCCACAGCATCTTCGTTCGTCAGGTGATAGGCGATCTCGGTTTCCAGCGACACGGCCAGAGCCGGCACGCTGAGACTGGCTGCCTCGATGGCCGCTCCCACTGTGCCAGAAATCGTGATCCCATCCCCCACGTTTTCGCCGTAGTTGATGCCGGCCACAACCAGGTCCGGCTTCCGAGAGGCGAAGAGCATGATGCCGGCTCGCGTTACCTGGGCCGGCGATGCCTCGAAGGCCAACGCGGGGATTTCCACCCCGTTGACGAGCAGAGTCTCCTCATATCTGGTGCCGGTGCGGCGCAGGAAGTTCCGGCTGGCGCCGGTCTGTTGATCCTTTGGGGCCACGACCAGCACTTCCCCCAGGTCGTAGACGGCAGCCACGGCCGCTGTCAGGCCCGGCGAATCGATACCGTCGTCGTTAGTGATCAGTATCAGTGGTCTATGTGTCATTCAGGAAGTTGCCCAAACATGATGTGCTTGTAGTAACTGCATCAGCGGTTTGGGTGTTCAGGAAACGATTGAAGCATGCCCTGAGCCCTGCCGAAGGGTCGTTACTACATGTTATGTTATGCGGTGACACCCGCGCGCCTTGCCAGGGCATTACCCAGTATCACGTATCGGAAGTTCTCGCCTTGCCAGGCCCGAAGTGCACCCCACAGGCCGTACAGCGTCCACAGCATGCCGATGCCGAACGGAATGCACAGCAGAGCAAAAGAGGCGAAAAAGCCGGCTGGCGGCGAATCCTGGTATTGACCTGGATTCATGATGATGGGAGCTAGAGATGCGAGATAGACTGCGAGCCAACACATGAAAGTCACAGTTGCAACGGCCATGCCAAGCAACTGGTAGACAAGCGCCTGCAGAGCCTGGAACCCTACCCAAGGCGAGTCCTCTCTTTTGACCAACCAGATCACCAGCGCGGCGATGGGTCCTCCCAACCCGCTGGTCAGCAACCCGAGGATTATGCTGGCGTGGGCCAGGCCGGCCAGCGTCTTTTCATCGTCCGAGCGTTGTGTGACTTGGTTCATCGTTACGATTCTCCTCCTATGCTCGTTTCATCTCTATCAGCGGCTGTCTATTCTGTCTGGCCCTGAAACCATCGAGGAGACAGATTGACCGCCGAGAGGAGATAACTGATCACTGTTTACAGATCACTGATCACTAATACGGTTCGGCAACTCGAGATACGTCAGGGTCCAGACTGTGCTGGTGAAGACCGTGTACAGCGCGTTGATGGCAGCGAAAGCCAAAATGGTCACCAACAGAAACGGTAGCGCTCCCAGGATTGCTGCGAGGATCGACTTGTTGAAGATCGCGTACATCAGGGCTGCCGGCCCACCCACAATGGCTACCGCCACCAGTCCAATAATGAGGTTAACCGCTGCCCACAGCAATCCCACAACAAACATGATGAGCCACATGGCTGCGACCTGCCCCAGGTTGGCACGAATTAGCCTGTAGCCGTGTCGTATGCCGGCCAGCACGCCATCGCCGGCCAGGACCACCTGGCGATAGACAAACTTCTGGAAAAGATCCAATGCGACGAAAAGGGCGATGATAAGCGGCACGAGGAAGATCAGGCAACACAGCAAGGCAAAGACCAGTGGGCCTGGTCCGCCCTGATCACCAACTGAGAAAGCCAAGAAGGGCACGGCGATAATCGCTCCCAAGATGGCCAAGATCAGCATTGTTGGGACGAAAAGAGTAATGTCTACGCCAAACAGGCGTAGTGAACTCCGAGACCAGCCGATGTCGAATCCGTGACGGACAGTTGGGGTTTGTCCTTCCTCAATTTCTCCGACGAGTCCGATGAGGGAAGTCTGGGACACGTACTTGATGACGGCGGCCAGGATGGCGAGGGCAATCACGATCATCACGATGGTCAGGATTACTAGAACCCCGAAGCCTGGCGGGGCGCCAATCTGGCTGAAGGGGGATTCGTCCCCTTGGAAGGTATATTGTACACCGTTGCTACCTCCGCCACCGCCGCTGAACAGGGCCAATAGAAAACCAAACAGCCACAATACGCGGTAACGGCGTGTGATGGCAAAACTGCGTTCGAGGATTCCAAAGTAGTCCATCAGGTATTCTGTCTCACTTTCTGTATTTGCGATGCGCGATGTGCGCAAAGTGTACTTGCTGCCGGCGTGTTTTACATTGGGCCTCAAAAGGCGTTGGGAGTCGTGCCGACATGGACAGTTTCACGTCGTTACATATGGACCGACGCATCTTCTGACCCCCAATACTCTACGCAGACGCGGCGCAAAGGTCGCATGTTGTAGGCAGAGTTCGATTCGAGAAATTGGTTCAGAAGTGAGCTGGGTGTAGTGATTTACCGGACTCACTCATTATCAGTAGATGAGAATTTTAGCTCTTGACCGGTCCGTGACCGGTCAAATCGGCGGGTCCGAGACCCGCCTGGAGCGAATTTTCCCAGGTACTGATTATGATAGTCGTGAACCTGCT
>JBHHXF010000096.1:0-9893 GCA_046756905.1 Anaerolineae bacterium
CGAAGGGTTGATCAGCACGTAGATCAGGCTGTTCTGGTTGGCAATGGCCTGACCGTTGCGGATTCGGGGGCGCTCAATGCCCAGCTCGACCGCCTGACTGTTGACGCGTTCGCCGGCGGTGCGTTGCTTGTAGACCTGCTTGTAGGCCTCGCTGCCTGCACCGGCACAGGTGTCGCGGTCGATCTGATAGCAGACGCGAGCCCCGATGCTGGTCGGCAGGGTGGTGGTGCAGCCGCCCCTTCGGCCATGCTCAGGGCAGGCTCTTGGGCCACTGCTTGTGATCGATGGGACACACCTGGCCCATCTCCTCCGGGAAGAGCAGTGGGCAGACATGCCGGCCCTGCTCGTCAGGCGGAGGCCGCCGGCGCCAGGGCAGCCACCAACTCGAGCTTCTTGTCGCCGGCGCCGGAGTGTGATACAATATCCCCACAGCCCGTATCTCGTATCCCGTATCTCGTATCTCGTATCCCGTATCTCGTATCCCGTATCCCGTATCCCGTATCCCGCATCCCGCATCCCGCATCCCGCATCCCGTATCCCGCATCCCGAGGGCGACACGATGAACTACATCCGTTGGTTTCAAGAAGTTGGCGCCGGCAACGTGGACCTGGTCGGCGGCAAGGGGGCTAATCTGGGGGAGATGGCCGCCGCCGGCCTGCCCGTGCCGCCCGGATTCTGCCTGACCGCCGCAGCCTACCGCGACTTCATCCAGGCGACAGGACTGGACGCGACCATCCGCAGCATCCTGGCCGAGACCCGCCAGGACGAGCCGGCCAACGTAGAGGCCAAGACAGCGCGCATCCGCGACCTCATCACCGCGCAGGATGTGCCGGCGGCCATGGTCCAGCAAATTCTGGACGCTTACCATCGTCTGGGTGAGGAACTCGGAACGTCGGACGCTGAGGCTGTACCCGTGGCCGTTCGCTCCTCCGCTACAGCCGAAGACCTGCCCACCGCCTCCTTCGCCGGCCAGCAGGACACCTACCTCAACGTTCGCGGGACCGAGGACCTGCTCGATCACGTCAGGCGATGCTGGGCCTCGCTGTGGACGGCGCGGGCGGTCACCTACCGCAGCCGGCAGGGCTTCGACCATCACCAGGTGCATCTGGCGGTGGTGGTGCAGGCCATGATCGAGGCCCAGGTCTCCGGCATCATGTTCACCGCTAACCCCATCACCGGCAACCGCGACGAGGCTGTCATCAACGCCTCCTGGGGCCTGGGGGAGGCCATCGTCTCCGGCCTGGTGACACCCGACACCTTCACCGTTCGCAAGAGCGACGGCCGTATCCTCTCCTGGGAGCTTGGGGCCAAGGAGTGCATCATTGAGTATGCGAAGGATGGGGGCACCGTGGAGCTGGAGACGCCGGCCCGGCGGCGAGACGTGCCGGCCCTCTCCGACGAGCAGATCGCCGAGTTGGTAGCGTTCGGCCAGCAGATCGAAACTCACTACGGGACACCGCAGGATATCGAGTGGGCCTATGCCAACGGGCGCTTCTACGCCTTGCAAGCACGCCCCATCACCACCCTGGCCCGGCCGGCAGCGCCGCCGGCCGGGGAGGCGGAATACAACCGCACCATGTTCGTAGAAATCTTCCCTGATCCGCTCTCCCCCCTGTTCCTCTCGGTGATTCGCCCCCTCTTCCAGGGTATGCTCGACTTCACGTTCGAGGCGCTGGGCTTCCGGCCCCCGCGCGACATGGAAGCTGTTGGCGTGTTCTACAATCAGCCCTACTTCAACCGCAACTACATCGCGGCGACTTTGCGGCCCCTGTCGCCTTCGGTGCGCGAGGGCCTGGTCTCCGAGATTGTCAACCCTTTCGGGCGTCACCAACAGAGAGTGCGGGCCGAGCTTTCGCCTGGATATCTGAGAATGGTGGTCCGATTGCTGCGCTTCATGGTCAGCTTCCCCCACCGATTGCCCGGCCTGGTGGCCCACTATCGCGCTGAAGTGGCGAAGGTGGCGGCGCTGCCCGTGGAGCGGATGCCAGATGAGGAGCTTGTCGCGCGCCTGCGCGACCTGGTCTTCGGCGCCGCCAGCCGGCTGCTGAACTACGACTTCCTGATGATCGCTCTGATTGGGAGAACCTATCAGATGTTGGGCACGCTGCTGGAGCGGCATTTTGGCGACGAGACCGAGGAGCTGCGCAGCAAACTCATCTCCGGCGTGACCGGCAACGTGACCATGGAGGCCAACAAAGCCCTGTGGGACCTGGCCCAGGTCGCCAGAAACTCGCCGGCTGTCGCTGCCCTGCTGCGGGAATACGACGACCGAGAGGTGCAGGCACAGCTCGAAAAAACGCCGCAAGGGCGCGCCTTCCTCGACCAGATGGCGCAGTTCCTGAACGACTACGGCCATAGAGAGACCCGCATGGACATTCTCTATCCCACCTGGGGTGAGGACCCCGCGCCGGTGCTGAGCTTCGTCCGTGGCTACCTGGACGCCGACGAGACCCAAAGCCCGCATCAGCAGCAGACACGTCTGGCCAGACAGCGCCGCGAGTTGTTGCACACCGTTCGCACACGACTGGAACAGAGTCTACCAGGGCGCTACGTGCTCTCCCCGATCTTCCACTGGGTGCTGAAGCACAGCCAGATCCACACGCGGGAGCGGGACACCATGCACTTCGAGCTGACGCGTCTCTTCCCGCCCTTCCGCCGGCTGCTCCTGGAGCTGGGCCGGCGCTGGCGCGAGCGCGGCCTCATCACTCAGCCGGACGACGTTTTCTTCTTGACTCTGGACGAATTGCAGGCCGTGGCCCGCAGCCCCCGTCCCATGCGGCAGGAGGTACAGGAGCGCCGGGCAGAGTACGAAGCCCACAAGAGACGCCCCTGGCCAAACATTATTCGGGGCCGCCAGGAAATCTATGACGAGAGGGAGGTGTCCGCCGAAGCGCCGGATGGGGAACTGCGCGGGATAGCCGGCAGCCCCGGCGTGGTCACCGGCGCGGCGCGCGTGGTGCGGGGACCGGAGGAGTTCGACAGGCTTCAGAACGGCGAGATTCTGGTCGCCCCGCTGACCAATCCGGCCTGGACGCCCCTCTTCGCCATCGCCGGCGGCATCGTCACTGAGGTAGGGGGCATCCTGTCCCACGGAGCTATCGTGGCCCGCGAGTACGGCATTCCGGCCGTCATGGGCGTCGCCGGCGCGACGACATTGGTGGATGACGGCCAGCCGATGATGGTTGACGGGGACAAGGGTGTTGTGTATTTGCGTGGGCCCGCTCTCAAAAGCTGGTTGGACAAACGCTACGATGGCGCGTATAATCTTGCACGTTAAATCCAGCCGATTGAGGAGAGCGTGTGCCTTCGCTGATAATTATCGTATATATCTTCGCTGCTGTCTTGTTGGCGGCGTACAGCCTGAATTCGATTTTGCTGACTGCCCTGTTCCTGCGGCATCGTCAGAGCCGGCGACCCACAACACCGCCGCTGGTGCGATTTCCTCGTGTCACCATCCAACTGCCCATCTACAACGAGCGCTACGTCGTCAACCGGCTGATTGATGCGGTTGCGCGGCTGGATTGGCCGGGGGACCGAATCGAGATTCAGGTTCTGGATGATTCGACAGATATCACAACCAGCATCGCTCGGGCTGCTGTCCGCCATTGGCAACAGCAAGGCGTCAACATTCGTCTGATCCACCGCGAACATCGGGCCGGATTCAAGGCCGGCGCACTGGCCCATGGCCTGGCTACCGCCAGCGGCGAGTTCATAACCATTTTCGACGCCGACTTTGTGCCGCCGCCCGACTTTCTTCGCCGCACCATCCCTCATCTGCTGGCCGATCCGGGCCTGGGGCTGGTCCAGGCGCGGTGGGGACACCTTAACGCCGACTACTCGCTGCTGACCCGAGCCGAGGCGCTGGGCATTGACGCCCATTTTGTCGTCGAGCAAGCGGCGCGCGACTGCTCCGGGCTGTACCTAAATTTCAACGGCACGGCCGGCGTGTGGCGGCGCGAATGCATCGAAACCAGCGGTGGGTGGCACACCGACACGCTGTCGGAAGACGTCGATCTCAGCTATCGCGCGCAACTGGCCGGCTGGCGCTTGCGCTACCTGCCCGACGTTGTCGTGCCGGCCGAGCTTCCGCCGCAGATTCACGGCTTCAAAGGCCAGCAGTTCCGATGGGCCAAAGGATCCATCCAGGTCGCCCGCAAGCTGGCGCGGCGGCTTCTGTCCCACGACGTTTCCCCCTGGGTGCGACTCCAGGGGATGTTCCATCTGACGGGCTACCTGATTCACCCGCTAATGATCGTGCTTTTGCTGATCGTAGTCCCGCTGATTTTCAGCCGCAGCCAGGCGCCGGCCGGCTTCGCATACCTGAGTCTGGCAACTCTAGGGCCGCCGTTTCTCTACACGACAGCCCAGTGGGCCGCCTATCCTGACTGGCGCCGGCGAATGCTCGGTTTTCCCATCCTGGCCCTCATCGGGACCGGCATTGCCGTGAGCAACACCCAGGCTGTGGCAGAGGCGCTGCTCAACCGCAAGACCGCTTTCCAGCGGACACCCAAGTTCCGGATCGAGGATCGAGGGGATCGCTGGGCCGATAAATCCTATGCTCTGGGGCGAGATCCGCTGGTGCTGAGCGAAATGGCGCTGGCCGGCTACGCTGGCCTGGGAATCATCGCCGCCTGGCAAACCGGCCAGTGGTACGTAATCCCCTATCTGCTGCTATACGCGCTGGGATTCAGCCTGGTTGCTGCGCTCACTTTGCTCCATTCGCGGAGGCGCCGGCCATCCGGCTGGCGGGCGATGTTTAGTCGCGATCGGGTGGCAAAACGGATGTGATGTATTGCAAACGTGAGACCCTTTTATAATTCCGGCAAACCTTGCGAAGGTTTCACGCGACCCTGGCAATTGGAGCGTTTTCGGCTGAAGAAGGCTACTCTGGCTACGAAATTCTTACTGAACCTTCGCAAGGTTGGGTTGTAAATGAATTACGAAGGGATTTCCAAACGTCTACGAACGGAGGAAAAAATGACCGCACACATAATTGATGGACGAGCCATCGCGCGGGAGATGCGCCGCGAGGTCACCGCAGAAGTGGAAGAGTTCAAAGCCCAATACGGCCGGCCACCGGGCCTGGCCGTCATCCTGGTGGGCGACTTCGCCCCCAGCCTATACTACGTCCGCACCAAGGCGCGGTTCTGCGAAGACGTCGGCATGCACTCCGAGATTCACCACCTGCCGGCCGACACGCCTGAAGACCAGGTGCTGGACCTGATCGAGCGGCTCAACACCGACGATAACATCCACGGGTTTCTGGTGCAGCTTCCCGTGCCCGATCACATCGACCCTCTGCGGCTGCAGTGGGCCATCAGTCCCGAGAAGGATGTGGATGGGCTGCATCCGATCAACGTGGGCCGGCTGGTGCTGGGCGAAGACTGCCTGGTGCCGGCCACGCCGGCCGGCATCATGGAAGCGCTGCGCCGCGAGGGCATCGAAGTCCAGGGGAAGCGCGTTGTCATCGTTGGGCGGAGCAACATCGTGGGCAAGCCGTTGTTCATGCTGATGATGCACGCCCATGCTACACCGACCATCTGCCACTCGCGCACCCGCCCGCTGGGCGACGTGACGCGAGAGGGCGACATCCTGGTGGCCGCCGTGGGGGTACCGGAGCTGATCAAGGCCGACATGGTGAAGCCGGGCGCGGTGGTGATCGACGTGGGTGTGAACCGGGTGGAGGATGAGACGGCGGAGAAAGGGTATCGGCTGGCGGGTGACGTGGCCTTTGACGAAGTCAAGGCGGTGGCCGGCGCCATCACGCCGGTTCCGGGGGGTGTTGGTCCGCTGACCATTGCCCATCTGCTGGTCAATAACCTGACTGCGGCTCGCCGGCAGAACTAACCACTAACCACTAACCACTAACCACTGACACGGATGAGCCAAACCGAGATGCAAAGCCTGGTAGACCAATACTCACTGCCCCTGTTGATTGCCGGCCTGCTGGCGCTGTTGGTGGCATTGTATTTCATGGTCAATGCCGACCGCGAGGCCGAGGATGCGCCCTTTCTCCCCCAGCGCCGGCGCGCTCTGGCCCGAGCCAAAGCGGCTCGGTTCGCCATCGGTGCTCTGGTGGTGATAGTGCTTGAACTGACCGCCGTCTGGGCCGTCGGTCGCTTCCGGCCCACGTCAACGCCCCCACCGCCTACAGCCACGCCGACGGCTACAACCACCCTGACACCAACTGCTACCCACACTCTGGAACCGACTATCACGTTGACGTCGACCCCTATCCCGCCGACGCCCACACCGACACCGACGCCCACGCGGACGTCAACAGTGACACCCTCCATCACCCCGACACCTGAGTTCATAATCTATCGGGTCCAGGCCGGCGACAGTTTCAGCAGCATTGCTCTCCGTTTCGGGACATCCATCGCTGTAATCGAGGCGGCAAACCCTGGCATTAGCTCCAACAGCCTGCAGATCGATCAGCAAATCCGCATTCCGGTGGTAGCCATCACTCCCACAGTGACACCGTAGGGGGGTTGTTTCCCCGGCGCGAGAGCCGCTGCGTTCGCGGGTTAAACGCAATACTGATAATCATACGTGGCACAATCGAATTCGGGCGCTATCCACGCGGCCGCACCTGATTTGGACCTCCTTCTGACGCTTCTTTGACCTTGTCGAACTATAATCATCAGTCAAGAGAAGGCTAAATTTTCAGTGTGAAGGAGCAGGATGGTTAACATGCGAAGCAATACCGCTGTCTGGTTTGGGCTCTTGGGCTGTGCACTGCTACTGGTTGCTTGCGGTCGAGACGTCGAACAGCCGTACGTCGATCTATCCAAACTCCAACCCCTGCCGGCGGTGGCCCAGGCGGAAGTTCTGCCGCTGCGGGTGGCCGTAGCGGCTGTCATCTCCCCCAAAGGGACCCTTGAAAGCTACGGCCCGCTGCTGGATTACCTAAGCCAGGAGCTGGATCGCCCGGTGGAATTGGTACAGCGGCGCACCTACGCAGAGATCAATGACCTGATCGAGCGAGGGGAGGTGGATATGGCGTTTGTGTGTACCAGCGCCTACGTAGCCGGCCAACGCGACTTTGGCATGAAACTGCTCGCTGCGCCACAAGTCGGTGGAGAGGCGGTCTATTACTCCTATCTCATCGTCCCGTCCGGCAGTCCCGCAACCAGCATGGCCGACCTGCGTGGCAAAGTGTTTGCCTTCACCGATCCCATGTCCAACACAGGCCGGCTATACCCCACCTACCTCGTACAGCAGTTCAACGAGTCGCCCAAGACCTTCTTCCGCCGCACTTTCTACACCTACAGCCATGATGACGCCATTCGTGCGGTCGCAGCCGGCCTGGCCGACGGGGCCGGCGTAGACAGCCTGGTCTACGAGTTCGCCGTGGCTCGAGACCCGGAGCTAGCTGCAAAAACCCGAATAATCCATCAGTCTCCACCCTTCGGAAGCCCGCCCGTGGTGGTAAACCCTGATCTCAGCCCCAAACTCCAGGTCGATTTGGAGACGCTGTTGCTGGAGCTGGACGATCAACCCGCTGGCCGGCAGATTCTGGAAACACTGGGAGTGGATCGCTTTGTCGTGGTAGATGATGTGACCTACGACGCGGTCCGTCAGTTGGAGCAAGAGGTAGGCCCACTGCCGTGAATCGCTATCGACCCTTCCACTGGCCCCTCGACGAGCCCTTCGACAGGCTCAGGACGTCGCTCAGGAGGGGCCTCAGGACGCCGCTATTGCTGGACCGCATCTGGTCGCTTATTCTTGGCGTCAGTGTTCGAACCAAGATCATGGGCATGATCTTGGGCCTAACCCTGATGCTGGGCTTTGGCGTCACCTTCTTGGTCCGAATGAGCATGACCCGAACCCTGGTGCAGGAGCTGGAACAGCGCGGCATATCTATCGGTCGGGACATGGCGGCTCGCACCACCGACCCGATTTTAATTCATGATACCTTCGCTCTGTACCAGTTGCTGCGCGACACAGTGGCCAACAACCCCGACCTGCGCTATGCCTTCATTGTGGACAAGAACGGACAGATTCTGGTTCATTCCTTCGTTCAGGAAGGGGACAATCCAGATAACGCCGGCTTTCCGCCAGGGTTGTTGGAAATTAATAAGGTTGCATCCCACGAGCGGTACCAACAACAACTGGTCCGAACCGATGAGGGGACTGTGCATGATTTTGCCGTGCCGATCTTCGAAGGTCGAGCCGGCACCGCCCGTGTTGGGCTATCGGAAGCGCGACTGAGATCCACTGTGAACACGGTCACCAATCAGTTGCTGCTCACCACGCTGGCGGTGGCGATTGCCGGCGTTGCAGCCGCGGCCGTCCTGACCTGGCTCCTCACCCGTCCCATCCTGGAGCTGGTGTCTGTTACACGGGCAGTCGCACGGGGTGATCTCGGTCAGAAGGCGCCCCGCTGGGCCGACGACGAAATCGGGACGCTGAGCGAAGCCTTTAACCACATGGTGGATGACCTGGCAACTGCCCATGCGGAGAGCGAAGCGTACAACCAGGAACTCCTGCGACGCAACCGGGAGCTGGCCGTCCTCAACGCCGTGGCCGAGGCAGTCAGTGGCCCGCTGGGGCTGGAGTCTCTGCTGGAGCGAGCCCTGGAGCGCGCGCTGGGATTGCTAGATCTGGAGGCCGGCTGGGTCATGTTGATCGACGGTTCCGACTCCGCAGAGACCCAATTGGCGGGTGCTGTCGGCATGCCCCAGGGTATCGCCCTGCTGGAAACGCACGCCGGCTTCCCCGCCTGCCCCTGTGGCCAGGTGTTGGACACCGCCCAGCCGATGGTCGTCCATCCGCTGCAAGAGACCTGCCCCATCTCGGCTATGCGGCTCAGAGAAGGCCAACCGGTCTCCTGTCATGCGGCAATCCCACTCATCGCCAAATCGCGGGTGCTGGGGGTATTCAACATTTTAGCCGGCGATCCAGCGCAGTTCGGTCCCGACGAACTACGCCTGCTGACGGCCATTGGGTCTCAACTGGGGGTCGCCATTGAGAATGCCCAATTGTGGGAGGAATTGAAGCAGAAAGAGGCCCTGCGAGGACAACTCCTGGACAAGGTTATCCACGCTCAGGAAGAGGAGCGCCAGCGCATCGCGCGCGAGCTCCACGACGAGACGAGTCAGGCTTTGACCTCCTTTATGGTCGGCCTGAAGGTCCTGGAAGGGGCGCGGAGCACCGAGGGTGTGCGCCAGCGCGCGACAGAGTTGCGGCAAATCGTCGCTGATGCCCTCGAAGATGTGCGAAACCTGGCATTGGAGCTGCGGCCGAGCACGCTAGATGACATGGGCCTTATCCCAACCCTGGAGCGCTACACCCGCGACTACAGCAAAAAGTTCGACATCACGGTTGATTTTCACACACTGGGCTTCGATGGTACGCGGTTGCTGCCTCAGGTTGAAACGACTCTCTACCGAATCGTGCAGGAAGCTCTGACGAACATCGCCCGCCACGCCGGCGCGGATACAGTGAGTGTGTTGCTGGAGCGGCAGGCTCGCCCGGAACCCTTCCCTTCGGCAGGGCTCAGGGCAGGCGGTGGATCTCAGGACAAGCCCGGCCAGAGCGCCGGCCGGCTGTTGGTCATCGTCGAGGACAATGGTTGTGGATTTGACGCGGATAAGCTTCTTCACTCCGGTATGCGGGAGAAGCGACTGGGGCTGTTTGGCATGGTCGAACGCGCCAGCCTCATTGGGGGTGAACTGACCATCGAGTCGCGGCCGGGCGCCGGCACGACGATCTTTGTGGAAATCCCCTTGGATGAGAATCAGGTGCGACCTGAATTGTAACCGTTCAGGCAGTCTCAGTACCTGGGAAAATTCGCTCCAGGCGGGTCCGAGACCCGCCGATTTGACCGGTCACGGACCGGTCAAGAGCTAAAATTCTCATCTACTGAGTCTCAAGAATAGGCGAATAAG
>JBHHXF010000097.1:0-9778 GCA_046756905.1 Anaerolineae bacterium
GCTCCCTTATTTCCACCGCAGGCTCGTAGTAAGGCACGTAGCGTAGCGGAGTGCCGTCGACTTGGCAGGCCGGCCGGAATTGCCAGCCCAATTCTGCCTTGCGTGTCTGTTTGTATTGTAGCCGATAGGAGCGTGCAGCGGTATCGTGTGAACTATGATTGTGGGGGTCGTAAATGCGCCAATTCTATGGCAATTTGCGTGATGGGGGGGATGCGGTGGATGGCTAGATGGCTAGATGGCTGGAGAGACGACAAGGGAAAAACGGGCATCGTTTCAGCGCGCACCCAGATCGCTTTACACTTTTGCTCGCGCTGGACAACAGTCCAGCGCCCCGAAACGTTTTGGAAGCCGCCGGACTGTTGTCCGGCAGGAGCAAATTGTAAAGCCGAGTTTCCCTTAAAGATGGAACGATGCCGAAAAACGGGAAAAGGGAAACAGGGAGAAGGGGACAACGGAAGATAGGGACGCGCTTCAAGATTCTTTCTTTTGCAATGGCAGCCACAGGCGGACCTGTGTTCCATGAGGCTCACGCGTTACGACCTCCAGCCGGCCTCCCAGCGCCCCAGCCCGTTCCTGCATGCCAATGATTCCCAGTGCCTGACGCCCGTCGTGTTCGTTGAGGATCTCCCTGGGGAAACCGGTTCCGTCGTCATCAATGGTGACGGTCAGTCCATCCTCTGTCTGCACCAGCCGGATATGGACCTGACGCGCGTGGGCATGACGAATGACGTTGGTGATAGCTTCCTGGGCGATGCGAAAGGCATCGGTGGCCACTTTGGCGGGCAGCCGTTCGATATTGCCTTCAGTGTGCAGATATGCGTCAATGCCCAGCGGGGCCAGGCGCTGATTCATTTCTTCCTGGAGAGCTGGAACCAGCCCGTAGTCGTCCAGGACGGTGGGACGTAGGTCTGTGATGAGACGGTGGGCTTGTTCGATTGTGTGTCGTACCAGGGCGTTGGCCTTGTCCAGGTGATCGCGAGTCGTTTGGGGGTCATCCCCGACGGACTCCTGGCTAAGCTTCAGGTTCAGGCTGAGGCCGGTGAGCAATTGGCCCAGTTCATCGTGGATTTCCCGGGCCAGGCGCTGGCGTTCTTCCTCGCGGGCAGTGATCAGCCTGGCAAGTAACTGCCGGCGAACTGCATCCTTGGCTTTCAATTCCATGTACAGTTGGCTGGCCTCTGCCTCTTGTTCCTGAATGGTATCGGCCATTTCATCGAATACGTCAGCCAGCAGACCGACTTCATCCTGCGCCTGCACGGGTACTCGGGCGGCTCGCTCGCCCCGGCTGAACCGGCGCAGTGCATGGGCTACCTGCTCCATGGGGGTAATTATCAGCCGGCTTAGCAGCACGTAGAGCACCAGTGCTGACAGGATGATGATCGCCACCGAACTGAGGAAGGCGGTTCGCAGTCCGTTTTCCAGACGGGCGTCGAGGCCGGCCATGGAAAAGTCCATGTAGAAGACACCGTTGAGGCGATCCTCAGGCGAGTGACAACGGTGGCAGGCTTCCCGATTGGGAATGGGGGTCATGGTGCGAAAGAAACGCTGGCCTTCCGCATTGGTTACTACAACGCCACGCGGTCGAGCCGCGGGTGGGGATTGATGGCAGACCTGACACGTGGCGCTGGTCCGATCCAACTGCTCACCGTTGTAGAGCCTTTGCGGAGAAGCTGCTACGATCGCCTGCGGATTAAGTAAATAGACTGTCCGTACGCCGGGGGCTTGCGCCACGCTATCGACGATCCCCTGGATAGCGGAGCGGTTGTTGGTCAACATGGCCTCTTCTAAGCTGTGTTCAGCGATAGTGCCGGCGGAGGCAGCCAGCAGTTGCAGGTCGGCTAGCGCAGCTCGGCGTTGGAGCTGGTATTGCAGCCAATTCAAGGGCGCGAACAGGCCGATCAGCGCCAGGCACACTCCCAAACTGACCTTGAGGCGTAACGATCGACCCAGGAATGTCATTAGGGCTCTCCCTCATTACCTTGCCCTACCGAATCAAGCAAGTGCTCCGAGAATAGTGGGCTAGATGGCTAGATGGCTAGATGGCTCGTTGGCTAGATGGCTGGGCGGTACTGTGCAAGCCATCCAGCCATCTAGCCATCCAACGTTTTGATGTTTTATGGCGCCCTTGCGGGCACGTTGACTGCTCAGACGATGTGCAGCACGCGATACGCTCAGGGCTCGATGAGGCCGTGACGAATGGCGTAACGGACCAAGTCTACCGTGGTTTCCACATCTAGCTTCTGGAGAACGCGGGTGCGATGGGTTTGCACAGTGCTGGGGCTGATGACCAACTGGTCGGCGATTTCCTGATTGCTAAGCCCGCGGACGAGAAGGAACATGACCTCGCGTTCGCGATCGGAGAGTTCTTCGTAGCCGGGTGGGCCGGCTGGCGGCTCGGCCGTGCCATGTCGCAGGTAGCCGTCCAGTAGTTTTCGGGCCATGGAGGGGTAGAAGAATGCCTCGCCCCGTGCGACGGCACGGACGGCCTCGATCAGGTCTTCGCTAGCGGCTTTCTTCAGGACGTAGCCGGCGGCCCCCGCTTCCAGGGCGCGGAAGAAGTAGGCCTCGCTCTCGTGCATGGTCAGAATCAGGACCTGAGTCTCGGGGCATTCAGCACGGATCAATGCGGCGGCCTGCAAACCGTCCAGGTCGGGCATAGAGATGTCGAGCACGGCCACGTCGGGGCAGTGCCCGCGGGCCAGGGACACGGCCTGCCGGCCATTGGTGGCCTCTTCGATCACCTGGATGTCGGGCTGGGCGTCCAGCAGAAGGTGTAACCCCTCGCGAACAACATTGTGATCTTCGGCCAGCAATACCCGAATCGGTTTCATGGCTGTCCCTTTTGCGCTGGAAGGTAGAACTGGATCCGCGTGCCATTGGGCTCGATCGAGGCGACCTGGAGCGATCCGCCCAGCGCGCTGGCCCGTTCCTGCATGCCGAGAATGCCTAATGCCTGGTTGTCGGTAGCACCGTTAATCGTTTCCCGCATTCCTACTCCGTCGTCCTCCACAGATGCCATCAATCCCTCGCCTGTGAATTGTAGTTGTACGCGGACCTCACCAGCGTTGGCATGGCGGATGACATTGGTAACCGCTTCCTGTACGATGCGAAACGCGGTCGTGGCCACAGGGGGGGGTAGTTGTTCCATATCCTCGCCGGCGTCTAGGTGGATCGCGATGTTGAGAGGCGACAGACGCTGGTGGAGCTCTTCTTGCAGAGCCGGCATCAGGCCGTAATCGTCCAAGGCGGTCGGGCGCAGGTCGGCAATCCAGTAGTGAGCTTGTTCGATGGTGTGCCGCACCAGGGTGGTAGCTCTGGACAGCCGGTCGTGAGCACCCTCGAAGTCATCTGGGATTGCATCCTGACACAGTTTCAGATTCAGGCTAAGGCCGGTGAGCAATTGCCCCAGTTCGTCGTGGATTTCGCGGGCCAGGCGTCGTCGCTCTTCTTCCTGGATAGACATCAAGCGATTCAATAGCTCGCCGCGTTGAGTGTGAAGGGTGTTGAGACGTTTTTGGGCTTCAGCCAGATCACGGTACATCCGCTGCAACGCCTGTTTATCATGTTCGCGTTGGAGCCATTCACTTCGGATCCACCGCAAGACCAGCCATACGGCGATGGGTCCCAGAATGCCGAAGAAGAATACCTCACCCAGGAAGTCGGGGGAGGGGAAGGTCTCTCGCTTTGCCAGAAAGTGTTCCGCGACCTCATACACCAGGACGATGCCAAACAGCACCAGCGGCAGTGCCCATTGCACGATGAGGATCTGGCGCTCAATGTTATGACCGGAGATCTGCCGCCAGCGAAGGGGTCCAAAGCGCCGGCCCGGTTGATAATCCTGCCTGTTCGGCGGCGTATCATGTGCCTCTGGGAAGGCGCTGTTCAGGTCAACCGGGATAGCCGGGTCGACCCGTGGTGCAACGCTCATGCATCAATTCCTTGGTTCCTCTACCGGGAGAATCGTCCCGCTGGTCTTCACTACCGGGCACTTTTGTCAAAAAGGTTAAGAAACCAGGTTTTTTGCTGCGAGATGTGAAACCTTTGCATCGCAGAGAACTCACAGAGCAACGCTTCGTTCGTTCAGTCAGAAAAAACCTGGTTTCTCCTCAAGCATCCAGTAGCAATTGACGCGAAAAGAGTTACTGGCGGGCGCGGCGCAGCGACTGAGTGGCCAGCAAGGCCAAACCCAGAGTCAGCGCCAGCAAGCCGGCCAGCAGAGCCGGGTAGGTCCAGGCCGGTTGAGTTGCGCCGGTCGTCGGCATGGCAGCCGGTGCTTCTCCCCCGGTGGGGAACGTCCGGGCATAGGCCAGCACGTCTACCGCGTCCTGCACGCTCCAACCGAGGTCAATCGTCACCGGCATCGGCGGGTCCGACGCGGGCTGGCCGAAGCGCGCCTTGTGCAGGAACTCCCACGGGTTGCCGGCGGCAACCGTCCCCACGTACTCCGGGTCCTCTGGGCTATGGAAGTTGATCTTATTGCCATCGGGACCATGGCAGGCGGCGCACAGGCCATCGTAGAGCTGCTTGCCGTGATCCTTGTCGGCGTTCTTCGGCGCCTTGGTGGAGTAGTCGATGTACTCGCGGTCGTCCACCGGCCCCTCTTTCATGAACGTGGCCAGATCGGTGAGGGCCGCGTCGTCCATGTAGGATGAAAAGTCGTGGTCGGCGTTGGTCCCACCCTTGAGGGCCGCGACCAGGTCGTCGACGGACTTAGACTGGGCAGCGCTGTAGACGCCGGTGAAGCCGGTCATGTGGGAGCCGGAACTGTAGGCGCCATCCTTGCCCATGTAGTCCCAGCCGTGACACTCCTTGCAGCGCCAGGTGTCCTTGCCGGAGCGGGTGTTGCTGGACTGAGTAGCCCACAGGGGCTGGTCGCCGGCGGGCACATCAACGCCAAGTTCGTCCCACCACTTGTCGTACAGGCGAGCGCCCCGGCTGACGTTGCCACCCTGGGCGGCGACGACGCCGACCAGCAGCAGGGCGCCGACAACAACCAGGACTAGGGCCAATAGGGTGCTTCGTTTCACGATGTATCCTCCTTTTTTCTTGAGGGTGTCGCGAGTGTGGTTGAAACCCCACTGCTCACAATGGGGATGCTGACGGTATTGAGAAACGAGTTCAAAGTGACTTGGGCGCATGCTGGTATACATTTTCTGATGAAGTTGCCTCCTTTCGTTTGACTCACACGTCTTTTGACAAGGTTGCGTGTCTAGTATGGTTCAGAAGTCCTTCATAGTCAAGCCCGCGATCTCGGGATGAGAGATCCTATTCGGTAAATGAAACTGGGTTTGGAAGTGCCGGCCACCTGAACGCTTACCCTATTCCAACTGGCGGATGAATGCGAGGAGGTCGCGAATCGCGTTGTCACTCAGACTGGCGCCGAAGGCTACCATGGCTGTGCCTGTTTTGCCGTTCTTGATGGCGTCAAACAGTTCCTCATCGCCATCTTCAATGCCGGCCAGTGCCGGTCCTACGCCGCCTTCGCCGGCATCGCCATGGCACGCTACGCATCCGTTGTCAACAAACAACTGCTCACCGTTGGCAGCATCACCGCCGGTGGCTTCGGCTCCCGCCTCAGATGTCCCAACGACTTTGGTCAGGGGCGTGGCTGTCGGCTCCTCTGTCGGGCTGGCGGCTGGCGGAGCCTGGCTGGACGTAGCAGCGCCGGGGCTTGAGGCCGGCTCGTAGGCGAAGGTTCGCATGTACTCGATGGCCGCCCATCGCTCATCTGGGCTCAGCCGGCCCTGCCAGGAGGGCATGGTTCCCTTGCCCTCGGTTACGACCTGGAAGAAGTCACTAGGGGCCTTGCCGGCCACCGATTCGACATTCGTGAAGTCTGGCGTGCCTGGCACCACGCCCTTGCCGTCCGGTCCATGGCAGGTGACGCAATTTTGTTGGAAGACGGCTTTGCCCTGATCTAGCATATCGGAAGGGGTGGCGAAGCTCCAGGTATAGAACGCCAAGTCCCAGCGGTTATCCACCGGCATCTCGTTCTGCCAGGCTGGCATCTCGTTCCGCCCGTCGCTGATGATCTGGTAGAAGCGGAGGGGGGACTGCCCCCGCATGTAGTCGGCGTCGGAGAGGTTGCGGGCGTTGGGCACCAGGCCCTGGCCATCGACCCCATGGCAGTTGGCGCAGTTCTGTTGATAGAGTGCGCTGGCTGCCCGCGCCGATGGCTGGCGTGACGGGAAGACCACGCCGAGGGCGGCCGGCCGCAAAGTGGCGGTCGGTTCGGGTGGCAGCGTGGCCGGGATAAGTGTAGGGATGGTTGTGGGAGCTACGGGTAACGGTTGGGGGTTAGCGCAGCTCGTGAGTGCGACCAGGAACATGGAGAGTATGATTAGCAACCACGTCGGACGTCCTGTCATTGTCCCCCTCCTAGAGCTTGGGCAGCGCTCCTGCTTTGCAGGGTGCGCACATAGTTGATTACGTCCCAGCGCTGGCGCGGCGTCAGGTTCTCGGACAGGGCCGGCATTACGCCAAAGCCCTGGGAGATGGTCAGGTAGACTGCGCCGTCCGGCTGGGTGTTGAAGCGCACATCAGTCAGGTCGGTCGGTTGGTTTGTGTCTTCACCCCAGAATTCGACGATGGGGCCGTCACCCTGGCCGGCTTCGCCGTGACACTGCACACAATGTAGGTTGAAAAGCACCTCCCCGCGTTGCAGCGACACGGGGTCCGCCGGCACTGGGTTGAGCGGAACCTGATCCCCAACTGCCATTGCGCCGAAGAAAGGTATAGCATCATCCGGCGGCGCGCGTCGTGGTCCCTCCTGAGCTTTGATCGAGGGCTGGTCCTCCATGAAGCTGGGGAAGTCCACCCTGATCTTCTCATACGTTGCCAGCAACCCTACAACGAAGGGTGTCGCCAGAATCACTAGAGTGATGATAATCCGTCTGCCAAGAGGTATCCTTTGCATTACACGGGTCTCCGCTCTGGTCTGTAGATCTGCTCAGCGCCTTGGTCCTCAAGGATGGCCCGAGCGGCCTGTTCCTTTGCTGCAGGACAGCGAAAGAGGATGCCGATGCGTCCGTGGGTGACTAGGCGGTGGTGGTACTTCGGTCCGTATGATGGGAAGACGCTCTGCCACAACACACCCAGGAAGGTGCTGACGATGAGCCCCAGCATGGTGAACTCGTAGGTGATCACTGCCGTGGGGGGAATGGGAATGATAGCCTGCCCGCCCACCCGGATAGTGTAGAGCAGGGGCGTGCCGGCGTTCAGAAAAACGCCGATCAGAAAGCCAACGAAAGCACCCGACAGACTGATCCATGGCAACCGCTCCCAGACCATGGGCCGGCCCAGCACGTGGGCTGGATATGGCACGCCGGATATTACCACTATGTCATTATCGTCGATACCCTGATCCCGCAGTTTCTCCAGCGTATCCGCCGTGGGGTCGGGGTCGCGGAAGAGGCCCATCAGGACAAGTGAATTACTCATAGTTCGCTCCTAATCACTACCGTCCAGACCTCCGAGGTTTTGGTCGATTCAATCAGCCAGGGCCAGGAACCACCGCGGTTCAAACCCGATTGGCGAGTTCATGAACGGAAACCTCGGAGGTCTTCTCCTCACTTACTCGAATTCGGCAATTGTGGGTATCCAGGCCCGCCCGATGCGCCGTAGCGTGTGCGCGATCTGTCCTTCCCGAACCTCCCATACAGGGATGAGCGGGATCACGCGGGAAGCGACGACATACAGAAATATGAAAGTCGACAGAGAGCCGATAGAGATGAGCAACTCCACCAGTGACGGGTTGTAGACACCCCAGTCAAAGGGCATCCGGTTGCGCGTCAGGAAGCCGGTGACGATGATGTAGCGTTCCAGGTACATCCCCACGTTAACGCCAAGTGTGACCAGGAACAACGCTACCGGTGATCGACGGACGCGCTTATTCCATAAGGTGAGCCACGGGATCGCGATGTTGCAGATCAACATGAGGTACCATAAAGGAGCTACCGGGCCCCGGGCCTGCAGGCTGATCAATTGGTGTCCCACAGCTTCGCCGCCATACCACTCCGTCAGGTAATCGGCGAAGAAAAAGTACGTCCAGGCGAACGAAAAGACCAAGATGAGTTTGCCCAGGGCGTCGAAGTGCTCCGCACGCAGGAAGTAGTCCAGCTTCATCGACTTGCGGACCAGAAGCAGCACGGTGATTACGGCGGACACACCGGAGAAAATAGCGCCAGTCACGAAGTAGGGACCGAAGATACTGCTGTGCCACCCCACTTTCATGGTCATGCCAAAGTCCCACGACACGATGGTATGAACCGAGAACATCACTGGGACGATGGCGAAAGCGAAGATGTTGATGGCCAGCTTCAGGTGGTGCCACTCGGCCTCGGTGCCGCGCCAACCAAGGGCGAATATGCGATACAGCCTCTGCCGCCAGCCGGTGGTGTGATCGCGGGCCATGGCCAGGTCTGGAATCAGCGGCAGGTAAAGGTACAGCGTGCTGCCTGTAAGGTAGGTGAAGATGGCTATCATGTCCCACATCAGCGGTGAGTGGAAGTTGGGCCAGAGCTGCCGTTGGTTGGGGTATGGCACCATCCAGTAGAAGCGCCACGTGCGGCCCAGGTGGATCAAGGGGTACATTCCGGCCACAATCAGGGAGAAAGTGGTCATCAACTCCGAGGCCCGCGTGATGGGCCGGCGGAACTCCGCCTTGAAGATACGCAGGATGGCCGATATGAAGGTGCCAGAGTGGCTGATACCGATCCAGAACACGAAGTTGGCGATGTAGACACCCCAGAAAACCGGCCGCCGGATTCCGGCAACGCCCATGCCCCATCGGATCTGATAGCCCCAGGCGCCGACGATCCCAATCAGCACCAGAATTCCGAACATGCCGGCCACAGCCCAGAATCTCCAGTCTGTGGTCATCATGGCGTGAAGCATAATATGGTGTTGCTCCTCAGTCGGCCGAGGATCCAACAGCAGTCGTTCGCGCGGGTCTTCCTCTTCCGGCCAAACCAGGGGCGGACGGGTCGTGGTCTCAACCGACATACGCTTCGCCTCCCTTCAGGTAGATCACAGCAGGTTCGGTGCCCAGGTCTTCCAGTAGTCGGATTCCGCGGCGATTGCGGGCCAGCTCGACCACTCGACTCTCCGGGTCTTTCAGATCGCCAAAGACGATGGCTTGGGTGGGGCAAGTCTGGGCGCAGGCCGGCTGAACCTCTCCATCGCGGATGGGCCGGCCCTCGGCGGCGGCATTCTCTTCCACGCGCCGGATGCGCTGCACGCAGAAGGTGCACTTCTCCATGATGCCGCGTGAACGCACAGAGACATCGGGATTGAGCTGCTCGTTCAACGGCTCTGGGTAGTAGGGGTTGAACCAATTGAACACCCGCGCGATGTACGGGCAGTTGTTAGCGCAGTAGCGGGTCCCGATGCACCGGTTATAGACCTGGATGTTCAGGTGTTCCTGCTCGTTGTGATAGGTGGCGAAAACGGGGCACACGGGTTCACAAGGGGCGCGCTCACATTGCTGGCACAGAACCGGCAGGAAACGGGCGCGCACATCGGGGTACTCGCCTTCCCAATAGCGTTCGATGCGAATCCAGTGCATGAACCGCCCCCGGGTGACCTCTTCCTCGCCCATCGAGGGCACATTGTTCTCGGCATGGCAGGCCACCACGCAGGCCTGGCATCCGGTACAGCGGTCCAGGTCAATCACCATGGCCCAATCATGTTCACCTGTAGCTTCGGTCATAGTTGCTCCCTGTGCAAGTTCCGTTGGCGTAGTAACGACTTCAGTCGTTCATCCCGACCTAACGACTGA
>JBHHXF010000098.1:0-9772 GCA_046756905.1 Anaerolineae bacterium
AGGAGGAGACCCAATGTTCACACGGATAACCAATAGCTGGGAACTGGTCAAGGCCAGCGCGGCCGTGCTGCGCGCTGACAAGGAGTTGATCGTGTTCCCCATCGTATCGTCCATCGGCGTGCTGATCGTCACGGCGACTTTTGCCGTCCCCATGCTGCTGGCCGGCGTTTTCGACTCGCTGCTGGCCGGCGAGTCCAGGGTTCTCGGCACCGTGGTGGCCTTTCTGTTCTACGTGGTGCAGTATCTGGTGATCTTCTTCGCCAACTCGGCCCTGGTGGGGGCAGCCATGATCCGCCTGCGCGGTGGCGACCCCACCATCGGCGACGGGATCCGCATCGCCTTCGGACACCTCGGGGCGATCCTGGGCTATGCCCTGATTGCGGCCACGGTGGGATTGATTCTGAACTGGCTCTCGGAACGCCGGGGCAACCTGGGGCGTATCGCGGCCTCCCTGCTTGGGTTGGCCTGGAACATCGCCACGTTTCTGGTTGTACCGGTGTTAGTCGAGGAAGGCCTCGGCCCGGTGGATGCCCTCAAGCGCAGTGTGGAGCTGCTGAAGAAGACCTGGGGCGAGCAGATTGCCGGCAATCTGAGCATCAGCCTGGTTTTTGGCCTGCTGACGTTTGTGGCGATCCTGCTGGGAGTGCCGGCTATCGTGTTGGCTGCCATGTCTGAATCGGTGGCCCTCATTGTGCTGGCGGTCCTGCTCTTGGTTCTGGTGCTGCTCTTCATCGGCCTGATCAGTTCGACGCTGAGCGGTATCTTTACGGCGGCGGTGTACCAGTATGCAGTGACGGGCGCGACCGGCGACTACTTCCGCGAGGATCTGGTGCAGAACGCTTTTCGCCGCAAGTAGCGCCATGGCCCGGTGCAGCGGATTCACGGCTGGCTTGCCAACACCGCCACAATCTGATATGATTGAGTTGCACAGGAGCCGGAAACATCGGCCTACGAGAGGGATGCTCCGATGTTCACGCACGAATTGACAACCCGCCAGCCGGCTGTCGCCGGTCGGTTCTATCCCGCCAATCCCACGATCCTGCGGGACATGGTCAACGCCTACCTGGACGCCGCGCCGGCCCATCAACTGGGCGACGTACGCGCTGTGATCACCCCCCACGCCGGCTATCCCTACTCAGGTCCCATCGCCGGCTACAGCTTTCAAGCGCTGGCCGGCAAGCCCCAAGGGCACTACACCGTCTATCTGATGGGGCCGGCGCACTATGTCGCTGTCAATGGCATCGCAGTCGGCATATTTGATCAGTTTGAGACACCCCTTGGCCCAGTGCCGGTAGCAGTTGAGCAAGCCGAGGCACTGGTGGAACGTGGTAGCCCATTTCATGCGGGGAATCAGGCGCACCTGCCCGAACACTGCCTGGAAGTGGAGCTGCCGTTCCTGCAAGCTGTGCTGCCAGATTCTCGGATCGTCCCCATGTTGTTCGGCAGTGTCGATCCCGTGCGCGTTGCTCATGACCTGGCTGAGCTGGTGAAGGATGACCCCTGGAGCCTGGTGATTGTCAGCTCCGATCTCAGCCACTACCACAGCTACGAGGCAGCCCAGCGCATGGATCGAACGTTTCTGGAGACGGTGGTGGCCGGCGATCTGGACCTGGCGGCACGAGGCGAGGCGTGCGGGATTATGCCCATTCTTACCCTGATGACCATTGCCCACCGCCTGAACTGGCAGCCGACACTGCTGGACTACCACAACTCTGGCGATACCGGAGGAGATAGATCAGGTGTTGTGGGCTATGCCGCTGTAGCATACACTTCGTCCGATGGACGAACGGAATGATACACCCGGCCGGTTGACGTCGGCGGAGGCGGATCTGTTGCTCCAGGTCGCTCGTGCAGCGCTGCAGAGAGCAGTTCAGACGGGCAACGCTGACGAGCCGTGGTTACCACCGATAGAGGTTCCGGAACCCTTGCTGGAAGAGGGCGCCAGTTTCGTCACGCTTCACGTCGATGGTGCTCTACGCGGCTGCATCGGATCGGCCCAGGCATACCGTCCTGTGTTGGTAGATGTAGCGTCCAACGCCATGCGGGCAGCTCTCCTGGACCCCAGGTTTGATTACATCACGCAGGAAGAACTGCCCCGCACCGAGATCGAAATCTCAATCCTGACACCACTGATGCCGCTTGCTTACCGGGATGGTTCAGACCTCACCGACCAACTCAGACCGCACATTGATGGTGTGATGGTTGTGCGCGATCACAATCGTGCCCTCCTGCTCCCACAGACCTGGGATCTGGCCCCCGACCGGCATGAGTTTATGGCAATTCTGTGCCGCAAAGCCGGCCTGCCGGACAATGCGTATATGGAGGGGGATGTGGAGGTGTATACGTTTCAGGTGTACTCGATTTGCGAGGGGTGAGGGAATTGCGTATTGCGTAGTGCGTATTGCGTATTACGTACTGCATAGGAGGTATTCGACAGATTCTACGCAGTACGCAGTACGTAATACCATGTAACACCGCCGGCTCAGCGCTTACGTTTGCTGTTGCGTGCCCGCCAGGTTGCAGCTCCCAACACCAAAGCCAGACCGCCGGCAGCGATAGCCGTCGTGCGCGGCTGCACACCTGGCATGACAACTGTGCCGTCGCCGTATTCCTTGAACAACTGGCCCCACCTCGTCTTCAGCGCCGCTTCGACCCGCTTGCGCCCCACGAACGGATACCAGTACACGTTGTGGTACAGATGGGACGCAAAGTATGACCACGGGACCAACGGCGACTGTAGCAGCAGCTTCTCAAACGGCTTCAGCGGCCCGTGATAGATGGCGTGCTGACCTCGACTGGCGAAGGTCTGCTGCTGTACGAACCCCCAAGATTCTTCGGCCACCTCTACGTCCCCGACAATTTCGATCTTGCGCGGGTCGCCAACGCCCAGGCCCTTCTCGTGAGCCAACCGGATAAAACGAATCGACATAGGGTCAAAGCCCTGTAGTTTGGCGCTGACGGCATCTATGGCCACCTGATCGGCAGAGGCCAGGATGACGTCTTTCTCGTGCCACCGCATGGCGCGGGGGCCTGGGCCGTCGCCGGCAAATGTCCCATCCATCACCGCGAACAGGCCGGCGTGGATGTCCTGCTGAATTTGGAGCAGGTCCACCAAAGTATCGTGAATCACGGCATGGGTCCAGTGACGCTTGCGGTGAAGTAGTCCGCCGAAGGCGTTCTTCATAGCACCCGTGATCACTGTGAAGACGTGAGTTTTCACCGTTGGCATTTGGACGACGTTTGTGTCATAGAGCAGCCTGGGGATATACACCCCCTCGGGGTAGACGTCGTCCAACACCAGGAAAGGCTCTTTGGATTCATAACGCACCCACTCCACACCTGGCCTGTAGGTGTACACGCAGGGCACGCTGTACTTGTCGGTGACGTATTTGTGCTTGTTGTTGACCTCACCGTTGGAGGTGTCCACGACGACTGTGTCGTTGTGAACGCCGGTGAGGGAATAGCCGGCCCCCTGCAACTCGCGGATCACCCCTTCGAGCTGCCAGGGAGCTGTGGAGCAGGCCGGATACCAGGTGTCCCACGAGATGTTGATCTTCAGGAGGGTCTCTTTGTCCGCCGGCAGAGCCTCCCCATAGCCGGCCAACTGCATTAGCCGGCCATAATCCTCCAGCACTGTCTCTGGCCGCGTGCGCAACACGGCCACTCGGCCTCGTCCTGGGAAGCTACTTTTGTCAACCATCTGTGTTTATTTCAAAATCCGAGAGGGAAGTGTGTTTCCAGCTTCGTTGTCAGCTTTCCTCTCGTTCCCGCTTCGCCCGTTCGATGATCTCCTGGGCGACGTGCTGCGGCACCGCTTCGTAGTGCGATAACTCGATGAAATAGATACCTCGACCCTGGGTCATTGAGCGCAGGTCCGTCGCGTAGCGCTGCATCTCGGCCAGCGGAACCTGGGCCTCGATCACGGCCTTCTGCCCCGCCTGGTCCGTTCCAAGTACCCGACCCCGTCGCGTGCTCATATCGCCCAGAATGTCACCCATCATGTCGACGGGAACAATGACGCGGACGTTCATGATCGGCTCCAGGAGAACCGGGCCTGACTCAAGCATGGCGAGCTTGAACGATTCGCGGCCGGCAACCTGGAAGGCGATGTCCTTCGAGTCAACCGGGTGTTCCTTACCATCATACACCACCGCTCTCACATCCACTACAGGATATCCGGCAATAGGTCCTTGCTCCAGTACCTGCCTGATACCCTTGTGAATAGACGGGATGAAGGACTGGGAAATCGCGCCGCCGAAGACCTTACTCTCGTATTCGAAGCCCTCACCGCGCTCCATTGGCTCCACCCGCATGTGCACCTCGGCGAACTGGCCGGCGCCGCCTGTCTGTTTCTTGTGTCGATACTGCGCCGACCCAACCTGGGTGACAGTCTCCCGGTACGGGACCTTGGGAATAGCACGCTCCACTTTTACACCGAACTTGTCCTCCATCCGACGGACCGCGACGTCGATATGCGTGTCCCCCATACCCGACAAGATAAGTTGCTTGGTACTGGGCTCCTGATGCCAGCGCAGGGTCGGATCCTCGCCGGCCAGTCGGGCCAGTGTCGGGCCAAGCTTCGCTGTGTCAGCCTGAGTCTTGGGCGTCAATGCAACAGCATACAGGGGGGTTGGATACTCCGGTGGGGGGATAACCAACGGATGATCACGGTCGCACAACGTATCACCGCTCACCGTCTCGTCCAGCTTGGCAACTCCACCGATATCGCCGGCTGGGATCTGGCCAACCGACATCTGCTCCTTGCCACGCATCACATAGAGCTGCCCCAGGCGCTCCATGTCGCCAGAACGCGGGTTGTACACCTGTGTATCGGACTGTATCGCTCCAGAAAAGACCCGGTAGAATGTTAGTTTACCCACGTAGGGGTCGGCGACCGTCTTAAAAACGAAAGCGGCCAGAGGGCCGGCCGAGTCGGCCTTCAACATCTCATCCTCACCAGTTGCAGGGTTCGTGGCCTGGTAGGGGGAAGCATCCCGGGGGGATGGGAGATATTCGATGACGGCATCCATCAACTGACGGACGCCCTGATTGCGCGTTGCCGAGCCGATAAGGACGGGAACAATGGAGCCCGACGCCACGCCGGCCTGGAAGCCGCGCCTGATCTCGTCTCCACTAAGCTCCTCGCCGTCCAGATATTTCATGAGAAGTTCGTCGTCGTTCTCAGCCGCGGACTCCATCATGCGCCGGCGGTACGTTTCCGCCTGATCCGCTGCAACGCCAGGCACATCGCCCCTCGCCTTGCCGTCACCGGTGAAAGCCTTCATCGACACCAGATCAACAACACCCTCAAAACTTCCCCCCTCACCGATGGGGACCTGAATTGGCACGAAAGAGGCATCGAAAGAGGCTTCCAACTGCTCCAGGACCCGATCAAATCGGACATTCTCGCGATCAATCTTGTTGACAAAGACAAGACGGGGCGAACTGACCTCGTCGCTATAACCCCAGACCAATTCGGTACCCACCTCGACCCCCGAGCTTGCGTCGACCACAATCACGGTTCCATCAGCAACAGTCAGAGCGCCTTTTATATCGCCGAGAAAGTCCATGAAACCAGGTGCATCCAATACATTGATTTTATGGTCGCTCCACTCGGCAGGCACGACGGCTGTGTTAATGGAAATGCCGCGTCGGTGCTCCTCCTCGTCAAAGTCGGCCACCGTGGTGCCATCCTCAACCCGGCCCATGCGATTGGTAACACCGGTGTTGAACAACATCGCCTCAGTCAGCGATGTTTTGCCTGAACCGCTGTGGCCCAATAGCACCACATTACGAAGCTGGTCGACGGAATACTGTTTCATTCACACCCTCCCGGTAGATCAGTGATCAGTAATCAGTGATTAGTAATCAGACTGCCCTTGGGGCGCTGGTCGCTGAAAACTGACCACTGATCACTGATTACTGGTTACTGGTCACTGGTTAACTTAGACATTGATGTTCTGGCATTGTCGAAATGGGCGCTGCCAGATAGGCGATCAGCGAAGTGTATTATAGCATATCGACCAGACCCTAGCAAGAAGTGGGGGCGAGAAACGGTGAGAAAGCCTCTTGCCGTGCTGGTCAACACTGGGTACAATTAAGTCTCAGTAGATCCAGATTTGAGGAGTCAGTACCCCCAGGTGTGGCTCCGTTCGGCACGTAGGCGTGCCTTACTCCTCGAAATTGGATCTACTGAGTCAGGAACTTCAGCTAAGTACTATTCGTTCAGTATAACAAGGAGCGATGTGCTGGCTTGGTCGTGGCGACAGGCGTTCGCCGGCCAGCATCAATTCTTACTGGATGCCAGGTGTTGCTGGTTGTTACTTCGCGAATGAGCGATCAAAAGGATTCTTAATGCTAACATCTTTGCGCCGAGGGTCCGTCACTTTGATATTTGCCACCTTGCTAATGCTGGCCAGTAATCCAGCGGCCGCGCAAACGCCGGCCAGCGACATCACCTGGTCGGCTAAGCCGCTCTTCGGTGGTGTCGTCAAGTACGGCGAATGGCTGCCGATACGCGTGACCCTGTCCAGCCAGGGCAGCGACCGCACGGTGGAAGTTCGCGCTGTCCTCAAATCTACTGAGGGGCAGGCGACCTTTGTCCGGCCGGTCGAGCTGCCAGCCGGCGCGCGTAAGCAGATCACCTTGTACGTCACGCCTAACACCTTCTCCCGCCGGCTGCGCCTTTCACTGATGGCTGGTTCCGATGAGCTAGATCGAGCCACTATCGATGTACAGCCTGTAGCCTACCGCGTTTTTCTCATCGGAATCGTCGCCCCCAACCGGGACACGCTATCCATCCTGGGGACCGTACCCGTGGGCACAGAACCTGCCCGGACGGTTGCCTTCGATCTCGACGAGGTACCCGATCGGGCAGCCGGCCTGGGCTCATTTGACGCCCTGGTGTTCAACGACGTTGACACCAGCCAACTCTCATCGACCCAACGGCTAGCACTGAACAACTGGGTTCACCTGGGAGGTCATCTAGTCGTCGGGGGCGGGGCGGGAGCAGCGACAACCGCCGCCGGCCTGCCAGCCGACCTGCTGCCAGTGAGTATCGAAGGGACCAAGACTGTCGACGAATTGCCGGGGCTGTCCGGTATCAGCGAGGAACCGGTGTCG
Organism: Anaerolineae bacterium; assembly: GCA_046756905.1. Lineage (GTDB taxonomy): Bacteria > Chloroflexota > Anaerolineae > Epilineales > JAANWY01 > JBHHTZ01. The sequence continues at coordinate 7,123 of JBHHXF010000098.1, forward strand.
ATCGCCGGTCCGTTTGTTGTAGCCCGAACTACGAATCGGAGCGGCGGAATCATGGCCGGCCAGGACGACACGCCGCTCATCGTCCAGGCGAGAGTCGGGGAAGGGCGCGTGACATTTGTGGCGTTGGATTTGGGGACGTCGCCCTTCGGCGCGTGGGCCGGCGAACGGGCAATGTGGACGATGTTGCTTCAACCCGATAACGACGCGCTGCTTCAGGGACCGCCGGACGTCTCCCCTCGTCGGTGGGCCGATGGGCAGATGATCGGCGCACTCTCCAATCTGCCGTCGTTGGACCTGCCGTCGGTGCGCTGGGTGGTTGTGTTGCTGGCGATATACATCCTGCTGGTGGGGCCGGCTAACTACGTGCTTCTGCGCAGGGTCCGCCGGCTGGAGTGGGCCTGGATCACAATCCCCGCCATGACACTGACCTTTTCACTCGCGGCCTATGGCGCTGGCTATGGCCTTCGCGGTGGTGAGGTCATTCTGAACAAACTGTCGATCATCGAAGTTATGCCCGGTGCAGACGTAGCACGGGTGCGCACATACGCCGGCCTGTTCTCGCCAACCAGGCGTGCCTACACGCTCACCCTCGATGGGGATCCCCTCATCAGTCTGTTGAACCCGAATTTCAGTCCATGGGATTCCTCGTCCTTGGGGGGTAACATCACCGTGGTTCAGGGCCAACCGACTCAGGTTCGGGAGCTGGCGATTAACCAGTGGTCAATGCAGACCTTCATGGCCGACACCGTCGTGTCGGCTCCGGTCAATGTCAAGGCTGAGTTAACCTACACCGACGGTCGCATCCGGGGCCGAGTGGTCAACGCTGGCTCACAACCACTGCGTGACATGGTGTTGGTGATGAGCGGTGAAGTCAGCCGGCTTGACACAATCGCCGCCGGAGATATGGCTGAAGTGGACTTACGCATCGACACTAAAGCCGGACTATCTGGGCCGCCCATTAGTTACCTGATTTTACAAGATGTTTTTCAGAAGCCCGAACCGACGGGGCTGGATCGCGAAATCCGGCTTAAGCAGCAAATGCTCGACAGCCTGTTCGCCTCGCCCTACGAAACGGGAAATGCGATCAGCGCCGGCCCCCTGCTCATCGCCTGGCTGGACCGAAGCCCGACGGCGATACGGGTGGAGGGCCTCAGCGTGCGAGAACTGGGGACGTCGCTGGTAATCGCCCGTCCGGCGCTCCGTTTCGGCGATCGTGACGTGAGTGTTCCATCGGGGTTCGTGCCGGCGCACCTCATTGATCAAGATGGTGGTGTGAGCCCATGTTTCGGGCCTCAGCGCAACGGCTTCGCATTTTATCAGAGCAAGGTCACCCTGGATTTCTCAATACCATCGGAACTTTACGATGTTGATTTCAACTATCTAGACCTGATCCTGGCGACCGACGGCGGCTGGGGGCAACCCCCAACCACTGCCCTGTATGACTGGGAGGCCGGCGCCTGGCATGTCCTGGATAATGTCAAGCTGGGCGCCAATCCCATCGACAACGCGAACCGCTTCATCAGCGCCAACTCCCACACCGTCCGCGTCCAGATGGAAGCCGGAGATGACCGGGGTGGGTGTGTGTACGCGGACATCGCGCTTGAAGGCGTACGTGTTGAAACGAAAGTGAAGGAATAACGTAGTGCGTATTGCGTACTGCGTATTGCTGGCAGTGCTCAGGCCACGCAATACGCACTACGCAGTACGCAATACGCAGTACAATGCCAACTATTGAAACCACCAACCTGACCAGGCAATTCAACGGCCTCACCGCCGTTGACAACCTGAACCTGCGCATCGAGGCGGGAACGCTGTACGGCTTCATCGGGCCGAACGGCGCCGGCAAGACCACGACGCTGCGGCTCCTGGCCGGCCTGCTGGAACCCACCGCCGGCGATATCCGGCTGGCTGGCGAGGACATCCGGCGCAATCCAGAGGTGGCCAGATGGCTGGTTGGCTATATGCCGGACTTCTTCGGTGTGTACGACGACATGAAGGTCTGGGAGTACCTGGATTTCTTTGGCCGGTGCTACAGCCTGCCGGCGGTCCGCCGGATGCGTCTGTTGGACGAGTTGCTGGCGCTGGTAGATCTGGACGGGAAGCGAGACGACTACGTGGAGAACCTGTCGCGTGGCATGCGGCAGCGGCTGTGCCTGGCCCACGCGCTGGTCCACGATCCCGAAATCCTGCTGCTGGACGAGCCAGCCTCTGGCCTGGACCCGCGAGCGCGCGTGGAGATTCGCGAACTGCTGCGCGAGCTCCAGCGCATGGGCAAGACTATCATCGTCAGTTCCCACATCCTGAGCGAATTGGCGGAGATGTGCGATCAGGTGGGCATTATCGAGCGAGGCCGGCTGCTCATCAGCGGCTCGATGGAGGAGGTGCGCCGGCATCTACGCCACGAGAAAACCATCCGCCTCACCGTCATCTCAGACGTCGAAGCGGCCCGCGCGGCGCTGTCGGACTACCCGGGTGTTGGGGAAGTCTTCGAAGTCAATGGGGGCCTGGAAGCCGGCTTTGTGGGAGACGCAGAGGCAACCGCCGGCCTGCTGGCCCATCTCGTCCAGCAAGGCATCCAGGTCACCAACTTCACCGAAGACACCACCGATCTCGAAGACCTGTTTCTGCGGATCACGAAGGGCGAAGTGCA
>JBHHXF010000099.1:0-9759 GCA_046756905.1 Anaerolineae bacterium
TCACTGATCACTGGAAAGTAGGAGGGTACCAATGACGACTGCAACCAACATGGACCACTTCATCGCGCTGGCCGATCTGTCGCCGGCCCAGTTGCAGCACTCGCTCGAGCTGGCACGGGACTTGAAGGCAGAATGGCGCTCGGAGGGCAATGCGCCACTGTTGAAGGGGCGGGTGCTCGGCATGATCTTCCAAAAACCATCGTTACGTACACGAGTTTCTTTCGATGTGGCCATGCTCCAGTTGGGTGGACATGCCCTGTACCTTTCACCCAACGAGATCCGGCTGGGTGAGCGGGAAAGCGTCGCCGACGTGGCGAGAGTGACATCCCGCTACGTGGATGGCATCATGGCTCGCGTCTTTGCTCATGCGCACATTCTGGAGTTGGCGGGGTATTCGTCGGTACCGGTGATTAACGGCCTCTCAGATTTCAATCATCCCTGTCAGGGGCTGGCGGACCTGTTCACGATCTACGAGCACTTCGGCAAGTTGGCCGGCCTGAAGCTGGCGTACGTCGGGGACGGCAATAACGTGGCCCATTCCTTGCTGTTCGGTGGAGCATTGGCCGGCATGGAGGTTGCCGTCGCCACCCCCCACGGATATGAACCGGACCCGATGGTGGTCGCCCGCGCCGGTAAACTGGGCGAAACCACCGGCGCGCAGCTCACCGTCACACATGACCCGACGCAGGCAGCAACGGAATCCGACGTGATCTACACCGACGTGTGGGCCAGCATGGGGCAGGAAGAAGAGCGCGCCCGGCGACTCCAGGTGTTCCCACCATATCAGGTCAACCAGGCGCTGGTCAGCGCCGCCAAGCCGGAGGTGGTAGTGATGCACTGCCTGCCGGCGCACCGGGGCGAAGAGATCACCGACGATGTAGTTGACGGACCACATTCGCTCGTGTTCGACCAGGCAGAGAACCGTCTGCACGCCCAAAAGGCGATTCTGGTAGAGTTGATGACGTGACCCAGAATCAGTAACCAGTGATCAGTGATCAGTGATCAGTGATCAGTCACTGGCGGCCGTAACTGATTGCTGATTACTGATAACTGGTCACTGACAAGGGAGTGTTCAAGCGTGCCCGGCGTAATACAGGATATTCAAAACTTTATCGGGTGGACCTTTTCGCAGTTCACCTGGATTAGCCTTGTTGACATTGCGTTGGTCACAGGTGTATTCTATACGCTGCTGTATGCGATTCGCGGAACACAGGCCGTCCAGTTACTGCGTGGCTTCATTGTTGTCGCGTTGATCATCATTCTGGTTACAACCAGTCTGCTGGACAACCTTACCGCCTTCCGCTGGCTGGTTAGCCGAACGCTGACCGCTTTGCTGATCGCCATTCCAGTCATTTTCCAGCCCGAATTGCGGCGCGCACTTGAGCGGTTAGGGCGGGCCGGCCTTGTCCCCCGGTCAACATCCAAAGAGTCTACATCTCGGGTTATCAATGCCATCAGCCGGGCGGCGCGAGAGCTAGCGGAACGCCGGCATGGCGCCCTCATCGTCATCGAACGGGAGACGGGTCTGGAGAATATAGCTGAGACAGGCATCAGGATGGATGCACTCATAAGCAGCGATCTACTTGTTACGATCTTTCATCCCAGAACGCCCCTCCACGATGGCGCAGTCATCGTACGGGGCGACCGCGTCATCGCTGCGACCACTGTGCTGCCTTTGCCTGAGAATCCGCCGGCAGCGCGGACCACGGGCACCCGGCATCTGGCAGCTCTTGGTGTAACAGAAGAGAGTGACGCGATTGTGGTGGTCGTCTCTGAGGAGACGGGGACGATATCCGTAGCCCGGTATGGCCGGATGGGACGCAACCTCGATGAAGGCCGGCTATCCCGCCTTCTTTACCATTGGTTTGAGCGCAGCGAACGGCGCGGGGCTGAGATACTCGATCCGCTGAATCGTGAGCTGACGACCGATATCGCCCTGATAGTAGACGATGGATCGGGTGATAATAAACCCACGGAGGAGCCGGCTGTGGTAGCCGGTGCAGAATAGTGCGCTATGTTCGAGTCACACCTCGACAATCTGGTCTCCCTCCTGCTGTCATTCGTATTGGCCATAATGGTCTGGATGGTGGCCGTCAACGAGGGATTGGGACTGCCGGACACCCAGTCGTTTCCCGAGACTGGTATTGCCATCGAGACGATCAACGTGCCAGAAGACCTCGTCATTGTGGGTGAGATAAACCGACGCGTCACAGTGGAAGTGCGCGCTCCGCGTTCCAACATCGACCGGCTGTCCTTGTCCGACTTTCGGGCATATGTTGATCTGTCGGGTTTGCTGCCAACACTACACGATGTACCTGTGCATGTGCAGTGCCCTGAATGTGACCAGAAGCACGTTAATCTGCTGGGGTGGGAGCCTGAACGGATTTCCGTCAGATTGGATGAGGTGGCGGAGCGATCGGTCCTGGTAGAGTTAAACTTGCAGGGTGGTACAGCCATCGGCTACCAGGCGGAGCAGCCGATAGCTGACCCGAACACCGTGGTGGTTTCGGGGCCTCGGTCACTGGTCGAACAGGTGAGTTCGGTGCGCGCCGACATATACCTGTTCAACGAGGATTCCACGGTTCAGAAAGAGGTGTCCGTCGTTCCGGTAGACGACACGGGTAATCTTGTGCTCGGTGCAGACGTGGAGCCGAGACGCGTTGGTGTGACCGTGCCGATTACCCCCGAGGGCCGGCGCAAGGAGGTTGCAGTCGCACCAGTGATCACAGGAACCGTAGCTTTGGGTTATTACGCCAGCAGCATCTCTGTCGACCCTCAGGCTGTAGTACTCACAGGTTCTCGATCGCGGGTGCAAGAAGCGCCTGGATTTGTGGAGACAGACCCCGTGAGCATTTCTGGCGCCAAGGACTCAGTGGAGGTTCGCGTGCCAATTTATGTTCCAGAGGGGCTTCAGTTGCTGAACCCGGAGCATCAGACGGTGACAGTGAAAGTGGAGGTTAACCCGTTTACAGGCGGCCGAACCATTGAGGTTGCACCGTTGATCCAAGATTTGGGACCTGGTCTTGAGGCCGAGGTGTCCCCACCTCGGGTGCAAGTCTTTCTTACTGGTCCTGTCCCGGACCTGGAGGCGCTACAAGAAGGGGACGTGCAGGTGGTGCTGGATTTGGTGGATCGCCCGGTGGGGCGGCATCGCATCCGGCCTACAGTGTTGGTCAATCGTGAATCGCTGGAAGTGCGCACCTTGCCCGAACTGGTTGATGTAACGATCACAATGCCGACCACACCAACACCTCAGGTGACTGTCACGCCGAAACCGATCCGCTAGGCGACCCAATTTGCATGCCACCGCCGGCTGTGCTACAATTGATTACACGCAGTGCCCCCGTAGCTCAGGTGGATAGAGCGCTGGCCTCCGGAGCCAGGTGCACAGGTTCGAGTCCTGTCGGGGGTACTTTTCTATTGCGTAGTGCGTATTGCGTATTACCTGCAACATGCAGCGGGTTGTTACGCAATACGCAGTACGCAGTACTTCAGATCACAACCGCCAGCGCAATCCCCCCGTCAGCCTGCCTCACTTTCACCAGCTTCTTCCCCCGGTTGTAGCGGTTCTCGGCCGGCGCTTTCTTTGCCGGCAAGTGCTGCCGCTTGCCATCCTCGAAGATCACATCCAGGCCGTCCGTCAACGGACCGACGGCCACTGCGGCTACCTTTCCCGTCACTTGGGTGATATTTAGTGTTCGAACACCCTGCGTCCCGCGCCCCTGTCTGGAGTACTCCTTCAGGGGAACACGCTTTACGTAACCCTTTTCACTGACGACAAACACCCATGTCTTACTAACCTGATCGGATGGGATCGTGGCGCCACTGATAAGCCGATCGCCCTTCCTCAGGCTGATGCCGGCTACGCCTCGCGCGGTACCGCTGGCCTGCGGATTCACCTCGTCGGCACTGGTGCGCAGCACCTGGCCGGCCTCGGAAGCGAAGAGGACCTCTGCCTCATCGCCGGCAATTGTGGCAAAGAGAACCTCGTCGGCCTCATCCGGCAACCCGACCACCGTGGTCCAGTTGCCGTTGGTCAATGAGAGGTCCTCGACCCGGGTGCGCTTTATCCGGCCGGCGAGCGTGCCGGCCACCAAGTATGCTCCCTCGGTGGGCAGCACTGCTGCTCCGACCACCCGCTCACCCTTCTGCAAGCCTAGCTGGGTGAAGCCGGCCTTCTCTGGCACAAACCCGACCTGGTTGCGCCATGCCCGTCCCTTGCTGGAGATCAGAATGACCTCGTCGGTGGGATCAGCCTGCACCTGGATCAACTGGCTGGTTGTGGCGCGGCTGGTGATGCCAACGGAAGGCGCGTAGCGGAAACCGCTGCGATCACGCCTTTCGATGCCGGCTGTGGTGACCAGTACCATCTGCGGGCCTTCGGGCATGCGGAGGTCGGACTCGGTGACTACCTGTGCGCCGGCCACTGCATCCTCGGAATCCAGAATCACAGTACGGCGCGGCGTGGCGAACTGCTGCTTCAGCCCCTTGGTCTCTTCGATGATCACTTCCAGCCGCTTCTTCTGGCTGCGCAGCAGGCCTTTCAGATATCGGATGCGCGCTTTCAGCTCTTTCTCCTCGTCCTGAAGCTTGTTGGTCTCCAGGGAGGTCAGCCGGCGCAGAGGCATGTCCAGGATCGCCTGAGCCTGGATCTTGGTCAGGCTCAGCTTGCGCATGAGGTTGGTCCGCGCTGTTTCAGGCCGGCGACTGCGCTTGATGATGTCCACCACCTCGTCGATATTCGCCAGTGCCTTTAGCAACCCTTCCACGATGTGCAGCCGCTGCTCCCGCCGCGCTAGCTCATAGCGCGTCCTCCGCTCGATCACCTCCAGTCGGAAATCGACGAAGTGAACCAGCATCTCTCGGAGTGAGAGCCGTTGCGGGCGAACCCCATCCCGCTCAGGATCGGGGACCAGCGCCAGATTGTTGCACCCGAACGTCTCCTGGAGTTGCGAATACTTCAGAAGATCGGCCATGACGTCGTGCGACTTCGCGGTTCTCGACACCTCGACGACAACACGCATACCCTTGTCAAAGTCGCTCTCATCCCGCAGGTCGGTGATGCCACCTATGCGCCCTTCTTTCACCTCCTTGGCGATGCGCTCCAGTACGGTGCTCTTCTGAACGTTGTACGGCAGCTCGGTGATGACGATATTGGCCTTGCCGCCGCCGATGTCTTCCACGTGCATCCGCGCCTGGGTCACCATTCGTCCCCGACCCTGGTCATAGGCCGAGTGGATAGTGTCCTTGACCTCGCCGGCGATGTCGCGGTAGCGGTAGATAAGGCCGCCGGTTGGAAAATCGGGACCGGGCACGAGCTTCATCAGCTCATCGGTGGTGATTTTGCTACGTCGTTTCCAGTTCTGGACGACATGCACGATGGCATCGGCAATTTCGCCCAGATTGTGGGGTGGAATATTCGTCGCCATGCCTACAGCGATGCCGGACGCACCATTGACCAGCAGGTTGGGGAATCCTGCTGGCAGCACCGTCGGCTCCTTCAGCGAACCATCGAAGTTCTCGATGAAGTTCACAGTGTCCATACCGATATCTGGTAGCATGGTCTCGCCCAGTCGGCTCAGGCGAGCTTCGGTGTAGCGCATGGCCGCTGCGCTGTCGCCGTCAATGGACCCGAAGTTTCCCTGGCCATCGACCAACACGTCTCGCATGGAGAAAGGCTGTGCCAGGCGCACCAGCGAGCCGTAGACGGACTGATCACCGTGGGGGTGGTACTTACCCAGCACCTCACCCACGATGCGGGCGCACTTCCGATGTGGCCGGTCGGATCGCAGGCCCATGTCGTGCATGGCGTAGAGAATCCGCCGCTGCACGGGCTTGCAGCCATCCCGCACATCTGGCAGCGCCCGATCCTCGATGGTCTTGGCCGCGTACAGCCGATACGCCCGGTCAAGTTCGGGGGTGAAGGATAACGTCTGTATTTCCAGCTCTTTGAGCATGTCAGCCATCCCTTGTCTCAGTAATCAGTAATCAGTGATCAGTGATCAGTGACCTGGGAGTGATTACTGATTACTGATCACTGATCACTGGTTACTGATCACTGTCCTCGTCTTCCTCGTCGTACGGCTCGCCGTTTTCGTCGTAGGACTGCTCGGCGTCCCAGACTTTCATGAGGCGAGACTTGCGCGGGCCGACCCGCGAGCCCATCCACAGATCGACCATCTGGTTGGCCCGGTGAGCGTCTTCAACCGTCACTCGATATAGGTTGCGGTTGGCGAACGGGGTCTTGACGCCGTCAACTTCCGGGACATCGAAAACCGTTTCTTTGAGCTGTGACGGGTTCATCTCGCCGAGGCCCTTGTACCGCTGAATCGTGACGCCGTTGCGTCCCCACTGGTTCAGGATCTGATCCCGTTCCCAGTCTGAGTAGGCGTAGCGGGTCCTGCGGCGGCCATTGGTGAGCTGATACAGCGGCGCTTTGGCGACATACAGCCGGCCCTCATCGATCATAGGCCGCATCAGCCGCCAGAAGAGGGTCAGCAACAGGGTCATGATGTGCAGCCCATCCACATCGGCATCCACGAAGATGGCCACGCCGCCGTAGCGCATGTCTTCCACACGGAAGTCGCGGGCTACGCCGGCCCCCACTGCTGACACAATGGCCTTGATCTCGTTGTTGCTCAGCGCGCGGTTCAGGCGGGCGCGCTCGGTGTTGAGGATTTTGCCTCGCAGCGGCAGGATCGCGTGGTACCGGTTGTTCCGCGCCTGTTTGCAACTGCCGCCGGCTGAGTCGCCCTCCACGACGTACAGGATGGTCTGGGCCGTGTCGGCCCCCTTGGCGACGTCGGCCAGCTTGCCCGGCAGGCCGGTGTCCACCACATCCAGCACGCTCTTGCGCATCACCAGGCTGCGCGCCTTGGCGGCGGCTTCGCGCGCGCGGGCGGCCGCCAGACAGCGATCGACAATCCTTCGTCCCAAGGAGACGTCTTTGCGGAATTGGTCTAACAGCCCCTCGTACACCAGGGACATCACCTGGCCGTGCATTTCCCGGTTGCCCAGTTGGGTCTTGGTTTGGGATGTGAACTCCGGCTCGGGCATGAGGACCGACAGGGCAGCGGTGAGGCCGGCGGTCGTGTCGCGCCCGGTCACGCTGTCCTTGCCTGTGATCTGCTTCTTCTCCTGGCCGAATACATTGATCGCCTTGGTCAGTGCTGCTCTAAACCCGGAGACGTGGGTTCCACCATCGCTGGTCGGAATCGTGTTCACGAAGGAGAGGAGTTCCTCATCATCGGCGTCATGGTACTGCAACACCACGTCTACGCTCGCACCACTCTCCGTGGCGCCCGAGACCCGAATTAGCTTTCGGTGAATGACTTTCCGTCCATCATTGAGGTGATTCACGTATGCGACCAGACCGCCCTCGTAGCGGTATTCGCGATTTCGGGGCTCCTTGTCTCGGTAATCGGTCAGTGTCAGGGTGATGCCTGGGATGAGGAAAGCGGCTACCTGAAGCCGATGGGCGATGGCGGCGAAGTCGAACTTCGTGACTTCCAGGTATTCGGAACTGGGCATGAACTCGACGGTGGTGCCGGTTCCCAGTTTCCTGTCTGCGTGCTTCTTAATGGCCGTGGCCGAGCCACGTTTTCCGACTTCACCGATAACCTTTTCCGTCTTGGGGGCCAGAATCTGAACGGGCGACTGCACATAGCCGTGCTCATACCGTTGCCGGTACAGCACACCGTTCCGCCGCACGGTGACGACCAGCCATTCGCTGAGGGCGTTGGTGGCCTTAACGCCGACGCCGTGGAGTCCCCCGCTGGTAGAGTAGCTGTCGGCGTCGAACTTCCCGCCGGTGTGCAACTGAGTGAAGGCCATTTCCAGCGCCGACTTCTTGCTCTCCGGGTGGATGTCCACGGGCACACCCCGTCCGTCGTCGTCCACCCGGGCACTGCCGTCCTTGTTGATAACCACGTCGATGCGCGTGCAGTGGCCGGCCATCGCCTCGTCGATGGAGTTGTCCACCACTTCGGCCAGGAGGTGATGAAGGTTACTCCGCCCTCCGATGTACATGCCAGGCCGCTTCTGGATCGCCTCTGGAAATCCGAGCTCTTTGATCTGGCTGGCGTCGTAGGTTTGCTGTGCAGTAGCCATTGTGATCTCCTGCGAAAATGATCTCCCGCGAACACTCGTTCTGTTTCAGTTTACTGAAATCCACGCCAATCGGAAAAACACAACATGTAGTATGTGTTGGTGGTATCAGCTACTATATATTGGGGGTTTCGACCCGAATCACTAGCGAGAACAGATGGCTAGATGGCTTGACATCTGGATGACTTGCTGATGCCCAGCCGCCCCGCCGTCAAGCCAACCTTGTCCTGGCGCCACTCTAATTATAGAACGTTCGTTCGAGAAATGCAAATCGAACGGCCGCCGGCCGGTTGTGCTTTTGTCTCTGGAAGATGGTATAATAGTGAATCCGCAAGCAGCGCGACCGGCACGTTCAGATTCGCCCGGCGCGTGAGAAGCGTTAGGCGGGCCGTTACCGGATTGTTTTATCAAAGTTCATCAGTCGTTCAGGCCGGCAAAACGACTGAAGCATGTCCTGAGCTTTGCCGAAGGGTCGTTACTACAAGAAGTGTGAAAAGAGGTGCAACGGTGACAGATCGACAGCAAATGGAGACCATCCCCCTCGGTTCTACTGACCTGCGTATCACGCCCCTGGGAATCGGTGCGTGGGCCTGGGGTGATCGGATGTTTTGGGGCTTCGGGCGCGGCTACGGTGAGTCGGACGTGGAGGCCGCGTTCCAGACCAGCCTGGAGGCCGGCATCAAATTCTTCGACACCGCCGAAATCTACGGACGCGGGCGCTCGGAGGAATTACTAGGCCAGTTCGTCCGAGCCTCCGGCCAACCGGTGCTGGTGGCGAGCAAGTTTTTCCCCTATCCCTGGCGCTTACGGCAGGGGGACTTGCTGCGCGCTCTGCGGGGCAGCCTGAAGCGGCTCGGTCTGGGCCAGATAGACCTCTACCAGATCCACTGGCCTAATCCGCCTGTGTCCATCGAAACCTGGATGGCCGGCCTGGCCGACGCGGTGGAGGCCGGCCTGGTTCGCGCCGTCGGGGTCTCCAACTACAGCGTGGCGCAGATGCACCGTGCGCACGCTGCCCTCGCCGAGCGGGGCGTCGCTCTGGCGTCCAACCAGGTGCACTACAGCCTTCTGCACCGCCAGCCCGAGCGCGATGGGCTGCTGGAAGCCTGCCGTGAGATGAATGTCACCTTGATTGCCTACAGCCCGCTGGCGCAGGGTTTGCTGACTGGCAAATACACGCCGCAAAACCGGCCGGCGGGGGTGCGCCGTTTTCGCTACAACCGCCGGCGACTGGCCCAAGTCCAGCCGCTGGTCGCTCTGCTACGGCAGATCGGCGACGCTCACGGTGAGAAGACGCCGGCCCAGGTGGCGCTGAATTGGGCGATCTGCAAGGGTACGGTGCCCATCCCCGGCGCTAAGAACGCTCGTCAGTCTCAGGAGAACGTCGGCGCGCTAGGCTGGCGCCTCACGGAGGGCCAGGTTGCTGCTCTGGATGAGATCTGTGAAAAGATGGAGCGGTGATAGCGATAGTGATAGCGATAGTGACTCTGTTCGCTATCGCTATCACTATCGCTATCACTTGAGCCCAATCCACATAGTTTCCAGGGTGAGCTTGACCCGTTCGTACTCTGCCTCGGCCTGCGCCAGCTTCTCCACTACGCCGGCCAGCCCGCCGGCCCGCCCCATGCTCTCCAACTCCTGACACAGCGCCGA
>JBHHXF010000100.1:0-9720 GCA_046756905.1 Anaerolineae bacterium
TCGAAGGGCTCTTCCTGAGTTGTATCGAAGGGCTGTTGAAGAGATGTTTCTGTTAGTTGTGCTTCTGCCGGCACGCCGATGGAGCTATCAACTATGCCCTCTTGCTCTTGCGTCTCCTCTGCTTCTGCTTCCGCTTCCTCAACCAGTTCCGCCGGCTCCTCTGGCCTTACTTCGCCAGCTTCCTCGACCACCGCCTCGGCAACTTGAGTCTGCTCAGCTTCTGCCCCAACCAACTCTGCAAACTCCTCCTGCGCATCTGAAGCCACCGCTGCGTCCGGTCTTGCTTCCTCAACTTGTTGCTCGACCGCAATTTCGGCTATCTCAGCGCTCTCAGCCTCTGCTACGCCCGGCTCTTCCTCCGCCTCTGGCCCTTCATCAGCTTCGACTTGAGTACGAAGGTGTTCCGGTACTCGCCTCAGACTCAGTCCAACGCGCTTGCGCTGGGGGTCCAGGCCAAGAATCTGGACAGTCAATACCTGGCCGGGTCTAACCACTTCATTTGGATGTTGAACATTGTGTTCTGCCAGCTCAGAGATGTGTATGAGGCCCTCAATCCCCTCTTCGAGCCGCGCAAAGGCGCCAAACTTAGCTAGATTGCTAATCTCGACGTCAACATACTGGCCGATTGCGTAGCGCTCTTCGATCATCTCCCAGGGATTCGGCTTGAGCTGTTTGACGCTCAGCCCGATGCGCTTGCGTTCCCGATCCAGGCTAATTATTTTCACTTCGACTTCGTCACCGACTCGGAGTATTTCGCTGGGCTTCTTGCCGCGATCCCAGGACAGTTCGGACAGATGAATAAGACCATCAGCGCCGCCAAGATCGATAAACGCGCCAAAATCCGCCAGACTGGTCACGGTGCCCGATCTAATGTCGCCAACTTCGAGGTCCGCCAGCAAGCGTCTCTTCTGTTCTGCTCGCCACTCGCGCCATGCCGCTCGCTCGGAAAGAATCAGCCGGCGCTGCCGCCGGTTGACTTCAATGATCTTCAGTGGAAGCTCACGACCAATCATCTGGTTGAGTCGTTCTTGCGGGGGCGCAGATGTGGTGCGACCGCTTAGGTCCACGATGTGTGAGCGGGGGACAAAGCCCTGGATGTTGCCAACCTGGACGAGGATCCCACCTTTGTTGAAGCCGGTGACCTCCTTCTCCAGAATCACGTCCTCGCGCATCAACTTCTCAGCCTCATCCCAATCAGCCATCTGCCGGGCCATGTTTATGGATATGATCACGTCGCCGTCACGGCTCTCTGGCCTGAGCACATAGACCGAGACTTGGTCGCCGACTTCCAGTTCAGCCACTGCTTCAGGTCCAAGCTTCTCCAGGTCAGTCGAGGGGACAACACCCTCTCGCTTCGTACCGATGTCGACAAGGATCTGGTCGGCGTCCTTACGCAAGATCACACCATCGCGGATTTCGCCCCGCTTGGGTCGTTGATAATCGTATTCGCCTTCCTCTAAGTATTCCTCCCAGAGTAGCGATTCTTGCTCCTCTTCTTCGGTAAGTGTTACGTCGTTCTCTGAACTCACTACTACTCCTTTCTACCTAAGCGGGGATGCGAGGGCGTAAGAGAGCAAGGGCGAACTATCCCACCGAAGCTCGCCCCTCCACTCGGGCTACCCTGCACCCCAGGGCTAAGCCCCGGCAGCAATGGCGTCGATGGCATCTACTAGCTCGTCCTCATCCTCATCCTCTTCTCCGTCCCTGTACATGTCGGGTTCGAGCAGATCGTCGGTTGAGCTGAACCCCGCATATAACGCCGCGATCTGTTCCTGAGCGGCCGGCTCCACGCCCAGAGGTAGGGCGTCTGCCATTACGAGACTTCGCTGATCGCTGAAGCCCGTGCCGGCAGGGATCAGCTTGCCGATGATGACATTCTCCTTGAGCCCATACAGTGCATCGACTTTCCCCTCGATGGCTGCCTCGGCCAGGACAGTGATGGTGTGCTGGAAGCTAGCCGCACTCAGGAAGCTCTCCGTCTTGAGGGCTGCCTTTGTAATGCCGAGCAAAATGGGCGAAGCAGTAGCCGGGACACCTCCATCGCCGACCGTACGGGCGTTTATTCCCTCGAAGGCCAGACGATCAACCAGGTCTCCGGGCAACAGTTCTGTATCGCCCGCGGTTCGGACGCGAACTTTCGAAAGCATCTGGCGGATTATCATCTCGACATGCTTATCATTGATGCTTACACCCTGGGATCGATAGACCCGTTGAATCTCGTCGAGTAGATATTCCTGACACGCCTCGCGGCCCTGAATCGCCAAGATGCGGTTTGGATTCTTGGAGCCTTCTGTGAGCTGGTCGCCGGCCTTTACCTCGTCACCATCGCTGATCCGAAGCCGTCCGCTTGCCGGAACGGGGTACTCAAACTCCTGACGTTCAGTGCGGCGCACGATGATTTGGTCATCCTTGAGGATCACGCGCCCTCCATATTCTGAGACAAGCTCGCCGAGAACCGCTCCTCCTCGCTCGAGTCGTTGCAGGACAGCACCTGGTTCGATCTCCTGGCCATCTTCCACCAGCAACTGATAGCCCCCACGCTTCAGGGCGTGCTTCTCGTCCCGATACTGAATGTCCGAGATGCGAATTGTGAGCAGCCCTTCCTCGTCCCGGATGAGTGACGCGATGCCAGAGACATCCGAGATAATGGCTTCCCCTTTTGGTATCCGAGCCTCGAAAAGTTCTTGCACGCGCGGTAGACCGTGAGTGATGTCCTCACCCTCAGCGACACCGCCGGTGTGGAACGTGCGGAGCGTCAACTGGGTGCCCGGTTCACCGATTGACTGAGCGGCTATAATGCCGGTGGCCTCGCCAATCTCCACCAGGCCGCCACGACCCAGGTCGACGCCATAACATTTAGCACACACCCCATGGCGCATCTGGCAGGCCAGAGCTGATCGGACGTATACTTCCTTAATGCCGGCCTCCGCAATTTCACCAGCCGCTCGACGGGTGATGAGTTCGCCACTCTCGACAATGATCTCACCAGTCTGTGGATGAGCGATCGGTCCCTGCGCGACTCGACCAAGGATGCGGTCGTGCAAGCTCTTCGCTGCTCCTTCTCCGTCCTCGCGTGGCTGCATCCAGATTCCGCCCTTGGTTTCACAATCCAGGGCATTAATGATGGCATCCTGTGCCACATCGACCAGGCGGCGGGTGAGGTAGCCAGCATCTGCTGTACGTAAAGCCGTGTCAGCTAAGCCCTTACGAGCACCATGGGTCGAGATGAAATACTCAAGTGCAGTCAAGCCCTCGCGGAAGTTTGACGTGATCGGCAGGTCGATAATTCGCCCCGACGGATCCGACATAAGACCTCGCATGCCAGCCAACTGGCGGATAGGGCCAAAACCACCCTTGGTAGCGCCGGAGACAGCCATAGTTCGAACTGGGCTGTCTAATGGGATACCCTCGGCGACGGCACGCGTGATTTCATCCGTGGCGCGTGTCCACTGCTCGACAGTGTTAACGTAGCGTTCCTCTTCAGTGATGAGGCCACGCAGGTACTGGCGCTCAATGGCATCAACTGATGTCTCGGCTTGCTCAAGAATGGAGGCCTTTGCCTCTGGAATGGCAATGTCCTCAATGGCAATAGTCACACCGGACTTGGTGGCATACCGGAACCCGATGGCCTTGATTCGGTCTACTAGTTCGGCTGTGGTTTCGAGCCCGAGTTTGTTGTATGCTTCGGCCACAAGATCCTTGAGTTGGCCCTTGGCCAACGGGACACCGGGATCCCAGAATTGCAACTCCTCAGGCAGAATCTGGTTAAACAGCGCCCGACCAACGGTTGTCTCGATTTCGCGGGGTCGCGGGCGCCCGTCGGCATACGGCCGACCTGCGATAGTGTAGTGCGTCTTGGTGTACAGTTTGATGTGGGCATGCAGGTCCGCATGTCCTAGAGAGTAAGCCAGCTCAACCTCGTCAAGGTTGCCGAAGACTTTGCCCTCGCCCTTGGCCCCTTCCTTTTCGAGCGTCAGGTAATAGCAGCCTAGAACCATGTCTTTGTTCGGGTCGACGATGGGCTCACCACTGGCTGGTTTCAGCAAGTTCTTGCTGGAAAGCATTAGCCGGCGGGACTCCTCCTTCGCCGCTCTGGATAGCGGGATATGAATGGCCATCATGTCGCCGTCGAAGTCGGCATTGAATGCTGAGCAGACCAGTGGATGTATCTGAATGGCTTTGCCTTCAACCAGTACAGGCTCGAATGCCTGAATACCCAGCCGGTGCAGCGTCGGTGCGCGGTTGAGCAGCACCGGATAACCCTCAATGATTTCGCCGAGGACTTCCCACACAATAGGGTCCATGCGCTCGATGAGCCGCTTGGCGCCCTTGACATTATGTGCGTGTTCGTACTCAACCAGCTTGCGCATCACGAATGGCCGGAAGAGCTCCAGGGCCATGGTCTTGGGGAGACCACACTGGTGCAGCTTCAGGTGGGGGCCGACCACGATGACCGAACGGCCTGAGTAGTCCACGCGCTTCCCCAGCAGGTTTCGGCGGAAGCGCCCTTGCTTACCTTTGAGCATGTCACTCAGGCTCTTCAACTTGCGGCGACCTCGAGACGAGACGGCTTTACCGCGCCGGCTGTTGTCGATAAGGGAGTCAACCGATTCTTGTAGCATCCGCTTCTCATTGCGGATGATCACGTCGGGCGCACCCAATTCGAGCAATCGCTTTAGCCGATTGTTGCGGTTGATAACCCGCCGATACAGGTCGTTCAAGTCGCTGGTGGCAAACCGGCCGCCGTCAAGCTGGACCATCGGCCGCAAGTCCGGCGGAATGACCGGTAGCACGGTGAGGACCAGCCAATCTGGCCGGTTGTTAGAGCGCCTAAATGCCTCGACCACCTGTAGTCGTTTGCGGGCCTTCTTCCGGCGCTGCTTGCTCGTATCGTGCCTTAGTTGATGGCGCAGTTCTTTGGCTAGCTTGTCCAGGTCCAGGTCCTTAACAATCTCATATAGGGCCTCGGCTCCCATGCCCGCCTCAAACGTGCTGCCCCATTTTTCCTTCAGCTCCCAATACTCGGCTTCATTCAGAAGTTGCAGAGGAGCGATCTCTTTGACAGCTTCCTTGCGTTCGCCATACTCGCGGCGCAGCCCATCAATCTGTTGGTCAACTTCCCGGCGCGTCTTGTCGATGAGCCCATTCGCCTCCTCTTGGAGATGCGTGCGTTCCTGTTCGAATAAGGCGAGCTCCCGTGCTTGTTGCGCCTCAAACTCGGCTTGTACTTCACTGAGTCGCTCCGACACCACATCGCTCAGGCGCTGGAAGTGGTCGTTCCCAATAGTTTCGCCTTTGTCGACGATTAGGGTGCCTGTTGGCTCGAAGACGATCGGCTTGCGGATTGTGCCGTTGCGGCGCTTCTCCATGTCTTTTTGGAGTCGAGCTGCCACGCCCATCACTTCGTTTGTTTGTGTCTCAAGCTCTTTCTGGAGTTCCCCAGTTCGCGTGTCGACTTCGGCCTTGCGACTGGCCAGGGACTCCTCCAGACCGCTGGTGATGCCGCCGGTCTGCTCATCGATTGTGGCGGTTAGTTCCGCGATTTTCTCTTCGATCTCGTCGTCTATTCGCTTTAGTGTCCGCTGTCGGGCTTCCTCATCGACCCGCGTTATGATATACTGGGCGAAGTACAGTACCCGATCCAGGTCGCGACGAGAGATGTTGAGCAGTAGCCCCATGTAACTTGGGACGCGACGGGTGTACCATATGTGGGCAACCGGCGAGGCAAGTTCAATATGTCCCATACGTTCACGACGTACGCGGGAGCGGGTTACCTCCACACCACACTTGTCACAAACGATTCCCCGGTAGCGGATCTTCTTGTATTTTCCACAATAGCATTGCCAGTCTCTGGTCGGTCCGAAGATAGCCTCACAGAAAAGGCCATCTTTTTCAGGTCGCAGCCGGCGGTAGTTGATCGTCTCGGGCTTCGTAACCTCACCATGGGACCAGGACCGGATCTCCTTGGGTGAGGCCAGGCTGATTCGGATGGCACCAAAGTCCTTGATATCCAAGGCACAGCCTCCTATTATTCATCCTTGTACTTAAGTCCTGTCGGCGTGATGACGACAGACTACGATACATTCAGGTGATCTTGACATGGGAAGCCGGGGAAGAGGGTCAAAAGGTGTCGCTCAGCGCTGTTGGACGTTGGCTATTTAGCTTGTTTAGACACGAAAGCTCTCGCGCTGCCCATGTCGATACACATAGTTGCTGGCGAGAGGCTCTGAAATGATGTATGCGGTATGTAGTACAGAAATGTGGCTAGCCAGTCCCCGACAGTCGTCCGCCCCATGCACACCACCCCCGTTTTCACAACAAGTGATTATAATGTAGTTTGGCGAAATTGTCAAATTGACGGAGTGTTGCCAGTGTTGAACCCAAGGCCCCTTGCTATAAATCAGAGCGAGGTCCTGCCAAAAGATCAGGGGCGTTGTACGAGGCCCATCCGGATTCGCAAGATACTGGGGCGGTATATAGCTGTGACATCTATTTCGACCGGGCTCGTGCGACGGGTCAATGTGCTGCTAGCCTGGAGAGTGCTTTGAAAGCTGCCGGAACCTGGAAGTTTTTCTGCGTCAGCACAAACCTGGATGCCGGACGGTACGATGGTGGAAAGCTCTTCGCTAGGCCCTTCTACCGTCAGCCAATCGCTATTGGAGTTCAATGACCATGTCTGGGATGCGGTTCCACGATTCCACACTGTTTGGCATGTGTACCTAACCCGATCGTCCAGCAAGAATATGAGCGCAAGCCTGTCCAGGTCAGGTGTGCGTAGCCAGAGGTGGTGAGGCACAAGTTCGACCGCTCTAGCTGCGTCCAACTTCCCATGGCCGAATTCATCATCGTATCCGTCTGGACCGATGTCGCTGGCAGAGTCTTGTAGGGTGGCTCGGACGTCGGCCGGCGACAGGTCTGGATCGACGGACCAGATGAGCGAGGCGACACCCCCCACATGGGCTGCTGCCAGGCTTGTCCCACTACCGATACAGTACTGTGCGGAGCCGCAAGTGCTTAGAATTAGTTCCCCCGGCGCTACCAGGTCGATACCCTCACCGTAATTCGCGAACCAGGTCCGCTCATTCTGAAGCCCAGTGGCCCCGACAGCCACAACGTTGTCAAAGCCGGCTGGGAACGAGAGCTGATTCTGTCCCAGATCGCCGGTGCCGGCAATCACTAGTGCTCCCTGGCTCACAGCGTCGTCGATCGCACCACGCAAAAGGGCCAACTGCTCCTCCGAGACGCCGCCATCTGCGACTCGAGGCCCCAGGTGGATGATACGAGCTCCGTTTGCAACGGCATAGTCGATGGCCAGTATCATGTCTGCCAGGAATCCACCCAGTCCGCCGTCGGGTTGTAGCCGTAACACCTTGATGGACATCACGCGTGGTCCCCAGGTCACGCCGGCCATTCCAATTTTGTTATTCGTCTCGGCTGCCACAATGCCGGCGGAATAGGTTCCCCACCCGACACTGTCGGTGGGGTCGGGGAAGCACTCGCTATTGTAGAACTCGGCACCGTGGACGTCGTCGACGCATCCGTTTTCGTCATCGTCTACACCGTTGCCAGGGATTTCGTCCTGATTGGTCCAAATCCTGTTCGTCAGGTCTGGATGGCTGAACACGGCGCCTGTGCTCACAATGGCGATCGTGATGTCCGGGCTGCCGGTCGTGATGTCCCAGGCCTGAGGTGCATTGATGTCAGCTTCCAGTAGAGCTCGCCGGCCCGTGCTGTGGAGTGGCCACTGATAGTTGCTAATGCCCCCAAACCAGTGATCGTCTGGGAATGTGCTGACGCGCCACGCGACGTTTTGGACTTCATCCCAGCCACCTTCTGGAGACAGAGAGATAATGGTCAAATACCTGCCGATGGGGAAGTTGCCCTTATCAAAGTATGGCCACGCCTGCACCCTGACCCCCTGGATGCCTGAACCGCTGATGATGGTGCCCTCTTCATCGAACACAACCTCGGGTGCTGTGTCTCGGCCTAAATAGAACACCTGGACGCGAACGGCCTCAAGGTCACAGTCAGCATATTCGAAAAACACATATGCTTGAGGGGTGCCCGAGGGCACCATGCTCTCCACCAGACGCTCACCTTGCTGAGTTGTACTCATCCACAAGTCTGAGATGCAGCTCTCAGGCTCCTGTGCCAGGATCATGCCGGCTTCCTCCGCCGGTTCGACAGTTACCGGCTTCAGTGTGTCAGCAGATGGCTCAGTAATCCGGTAATTCAACGCGGCGTACATGACCGCCGGATTTGAAGTGAGGGCTTTGACCATTTGCGCTTCCTGCCCCACCGGGGCTGCCACAATGTATGTCTGGGCGGCAATGCGATGCAGCAACTCTGCACCCTGCGGGACGACGAGCAGCGCTGCGCCGGGCGTGACGTCGGGCTTGAAACGAACGACTACCTGCCCCGGTGCGAAGGGCGGGGACGCGCCGAGTTCCATGGGTGGTGCCTGGCGATGTACAGAATCTGGCCCGATTGCTGCCTGGCCCACATGGGTTCCAGGCCCGGTGATTAACACCACAGCAAGGCAAATCAACAAAACTATTCGATACATAGACCTCCTCTTTCTGTGCAGGGGGGGGACCCAGGTAAAATCAGCCCAACAGTTTTGACGTATCACGCGTGCTGGGGCTACTCAGATTTTGGCGAGGTTATAGGGCTGAAGGGGAAACGCGGGCATATCAGTGGGGGCCAGGGTCTGGGGTAAGGGGGTGTTGTGCGGATGTGGGACGCGGTGGAACTGTTGATCCCCTCACGAGCGCGTCCGTCATGCGGACGACATCTGCCATTGGACCGACGTCGTGGACGCGCACGATGTCGGCGCCATGTGCGATGGCCAGGGCAACTACAGCGGCCGTGCCAAAGAGTCGCTCGTCGGTTGGCGCATTCAGTGTGTACCCGATGAACGACTTGCGCGACGGCCCGACCAGGATAGGCCGGCCGAGGGATCGCAGTTGGCCAATGTGGTTGATAAGCGTGAGGTTCTGCTCCAGAGTCTTGCCGAAGCCGATGCCCGGGTCTACGATGATCTGGTTGGGATCAATGCCGGCCTCTACGGCGCAAGCAAGGCTTTCTTGGAGTTCACGGATGATGTCCTCCATGAGATC
The DNA here is from genome assembly GCA_046756905.1 of Anaerolineae bacterium. GTDB lineage: Bacteria > Chloroflexota > Anaerolineae > Epilineales > JAANWY01 > JBHHTZ01. The sequence goes on from JBHHXF010000100.1 coordinate 9,120, forward strand.
GTCGTATTCGATGCCGGCGTAGCGCCCCCCCAGCCGCTGTTCCTGGACGGCATCCTTAGGCCGGCTTCGGTTGTGCATCAGAATGACCGGCACACCACGCCGGGCCACCAACGGGGCCATATCCGGGTCCCTCCGCAGGCCCCATACGTCATTGACGATGTGTGCGCCGGCATCGAGGGCGGCGGCGGCTACGCCGGCCTTGTACGTGTCAATGGAGATCGGTGCGGTGGTCTGCGCGGCAATTGCTTCGACAACCGGCAGTACGCGCTGCTTTTCCACCTCCGCACTGACTGGCAGCGACCCAGGTCGAGTCGATTCGCCACCGATGTCCAGGATGTCGGCGCCGGCGTCGATGAAAATCCGGGCCTGGCGGACCGCGGCGTCAATATTTTTCCCCACGCCGTCACCCGAAAAGGAGTCCGGCGTGACGTTGATGATGCCCATCACGTACGTCCGGCTGCCCCACTCGAAAGTGGTATCGCCGGCCATGATGGGCGCTGGATGCAGGGTTCGTATCCCGATCACCTTCCTTATGCTCGTAGTCAGGCACGCAGCGGAGCGGAGTGCCGTTAACCGTCAGCATACCAGAATATTGTCAGAT
>JBHHXF010000101.1:0-9701 GCA_046756905.1 Anaerolineae bacterium
CTGTCCACTGCTCACTGTCCACTGGCCCGCCAGGGGGCGGGACTGGCGCCCCGGTAGTTTCGCTGGGTCAGGATCACATCGCGGAAGTCCACCATTCCATCGCCATTCACGTCAGCGTGGGCGGTGCTCACCTGCCCCAGGCTGATCACACATCGAACGACATCGAACAAATCCACGTCTCCATCTTCGTCAGTATCGCCGGCCCTCAAGACTACCGCCGGCAACTGTGTGATCTCGCCCGCCTGCACCTCTACATGGTCAGCCTCAATGCTCATGTAGCTCGGAAAGCGGGCGGCTATTGTGTGCAGGCCCGGTGGCGCCGTCAACCGAAAGACACCAGATGCCTCAGTAGTGGCGATCGGCGTCCCGCCCACCAACAGCATAATCCCCGAAAACTGGGTCCTACCCTCCAGCGCGAGTTCCCCCTCGACCGTTCCTACATCTTCGCCCAGCTCTTCCAGCGGCATCGCCGCTGCGAACGTAGCCGTTGGTGCGGGAGCCACCGCCGGCGTTCCCGTCGCCTCCACTGCCACTGCGGGCGTTCGAGCCGGCTGGACGGACGGGGATGCCGGCGCCTCTGTGGCCGACGAGAGTTCGCCGGTACCACCGGCCCCACGTGCCATGGAAACCGGCGTCAGCGTACCGCCTGTGACTGCCCCCGCGCCCACGGTCTCAGTTGCAAGCACAACTCTGGCAGTTGCTGCGGCGGTTGGAACACCGGCCACACGACCAGCTTCGCGCGGTCCTCGGAGCCACAGAAACAGAGCAACGACAAGCAGGGCCACTGCCACAGCGAACAGCCCCGCCAGGAACCAAGTCGGCCAGGTTTCATCTTGAGTTGCCACCGTCTCAACACCTCCTCATCCCCCCACCGGCACTGAGCGCTGCTGTTCTCCGACGCGACGAACCTGGAGCATGTTGGTCCGTCCTGGCACGCCCACAGGCACGCCGGCGCTGAGTACCAGCAGATCGCCCTCCTTCACGAGTCCCGCTCCGAGAGCAGTCTCAATAGCTACATCCATCATTTCGTCCGACATCGCCGTACGCGGGATGAGGAGTGGCTCCACACCCCACACTAGGGAGAGCCGGCACTGGGTTCGCCGGCTGTGAGTCGCCCCGATGATGGGCATACAGGGCCGGTAGCGCGCCACCACTCGCGCCGTCGTGCCGGACGACGTGGACGCAACAATGGCGGCCGCGTCCAACTCGTGTGCAATTTCGGTAACTGCCAAGCCGATGGCCTGAGTCACCGATTCAGCATGTATTCCAACCGAGTGACTGAGCCACTCATCGTACGGCAAATGACGCTCTGTGGTTTCCGCGATGGCGGCCATCGTGAGCACTGTCTCCACCGGATACCGGCCGACGGCCGTCTCGCCAGACAGCATCACAGCGTCTGTTCCATCGAAGATGGCATTAGCCACGTCGCTGGCCTCGGCCCGGGTGGGACGTGGGTTGCGAATCATGGACTCCAGCATCTGCGTGGCTGTGATGACCGGCTTGGCAGCTTCATTGGCCTTGCGGATGATCATTTTCTGATAGATCGGCACCTCTTCCGCCGGCATCTCCACCCCCAGATCACCCCGCGCCACCATCACCCCGTCACTTACAGCCAGAATCTCATCAAAGTTGGCCAGGGCTTCAGGTTTTTCGACCTTCGCGATGATGGGGATCTCGGCCCCCATCGCTGCCATTAGATCGCGCAGATCCACTATGTCCTGCGCCTGGCGCACGAAAGACAGGGCCACGTAATCCACGCGCAGCTCAATCCCAAAGGCCAGGTCTTCCTGATCCTTAGCGGTCAGGGATGGCAGACTGATGTCCACCCCCGGCAGGCTTACTCCCTTCCGCTCGGATAAGGTGGCATCGGCGACTACCTCGGTCTCCACGGTGGTCCTGGTGGTTTTCGTGACCCGTAGCTCGATCTGCCCATCGTCGAGCAGAACGCGGTCTCCGGGCTTCACGTCGTCCGGCAACCCCGCGTAGGGCGCAGTTACCCGCTGGTTGTCGCCGAGAACATCTTCGGTCGTCAGCGTGAAATGCTGGCCGGCCTTGAGCACCACCTGCCCACCGTCGATGGGGCCTACCCGGAGCTTGGGTCCCTGAAGGTCCTGCACTACTGCGACCACCCGGCCCTCTTCTCCAGCGATGCGGCGGACCACTTCGGCGCGCTGTGCGTGTGCCGACTGGGAATCGTGTGAGAAGTTGAGACGCGCCACGGCCATGCCGGCGCGGATCATCTGTCGTACCGTCTCGTCATCATCAGTGGCCGGGCCGAGCGTGCATACAATCTTGGTTCGAGGCATTTCTCACCCTTCACGCGCCACGAAATCAACCGTCTTTCAGTGTACTTCTCTCCCGTGCTTCGTTTATCTGATTAAACGATTATTTCAGTATATCATGGATGACAAACCTAAGCAACTTCGTCGACGGGCGTATCCAAAACACAAGGCTAACGTTTGAAAGCTTAGGTCAGTTGATCGTACATCAATCATCGAAGAATCGTAGTGCCATCGTCATCCAGGTAGAAAGACTGACATGTCAGGTGAACTGATCCTCATTGTAGACGACGAACCGGATATCCTTGGGCTGTGTGAACGTATCCTGGTCGGCAGAGGATACGAAGTTTATACGGCCGGGTCCGCATCGCAGGCCATCAGGATTGCCCGCGAGACCCCCTTCGACGTCGCGTTACTTGACCTGCAAATGCCGGACGGGGATGGGATTACGATCTTCGAAAAGATAAGAAGTTTTCATCACGACACTGTAGGCATTGTCATTACCGGCTACCCGTCCATGGAAGCCGCTATCGATGCGCTCAAACGCGGCTTCACTGGCTTTGTCTTGAAGCCTTTCACCCCTAATGAACTCCGCCAAGCGGTCCATGACGCGCTGGAGCGCCGGCGTCTGGAGCGCGACCACGCTCGGCTTCAGGCACTCGTACCCCTGTATGAACTCAGTCTGTCACTGATGAGTACAGTAGATATCGATGTGTTGCTGGATCAGGCGGTGGAGACTGCCATCGAGGCCACAGGCGCTGATCGCGCATCGCTGATGCTGGATCGCAACGGGATGCTATCCGTTGAGGCCGCCAGGGGCCTCCCGGAGGATGTTCTGAACAAGCCGGCCACGCCCGTTGGCGAGGGTATTGCCGGCTGGGTTGCCAAGCATGGCTTGGCACTCCTTCTCGACAAGACAACTCCCACGCCGTCGGAGTTGTCCGATGCACTGATACACGGTGACATTGCATCGGCTGTCTGCGCGCCTCTGGCCTTGCAGGATCGAGTGATTGGAGTACTAAACCTGACCAAGATGGAGCCAACAGACAGGCCGTTCACACCCAGCGACCGTGAGTTAATCTCGGTGCTGGCCGGCCAGGTAGCCATCGCCATTGAAAACGCCCGACTTTTTCGCAATCAGACTTCCCTGGCCAGCGAGCTTTCGCGGGTGAACGCCAACCTGCGCGCGTTGCAAGAGGCAGCAACCGCGATCACAAGCCGGCTCAGCCCTGATCGCGTCTTGCAAACAATTTTGGACGGCTGTAGCGCCGTGATAGACGATGCAACCATCGCCATCGGTCTCCTGGAGACGGACTTGGCAGCCATCGAGGTGCATCTGTATCATGGGCAAAGCCGGCAGCGCGAGACTACGCGGGTGGAGTTGCAGCCGGCAGAGGCTCGGATGATGGAATCACAGAGCAAGGCCAAGGACATGCTGGAACAACGGCTGAGCAGTTTGGTGAGGGAGCGGGCGAGGCCGGCATCGGTCGGCGTCATACCGCTATCTGCGCAAGATCAACTTCTGGGAGCTATGGCCGTGGGCGCCCCCCAGGAGCTAACAGAAGCCGACATCATCACCCTCACGCCCTTCGCTGATCAGGCTGCGGCTGCCATAGCCAATGCCCGGTTGTTCACTCGTCTACGGCGCACCTACGACGCGATGCGGAGACTTGATCAACTGAAAAACGAGCACATCACGGCTACTGCGGAAAAGTTGCGTGGCCCTATGTCGTTGATTAGGGTGCACTCGGAGATTCTCGGCAAGACTGCGCCGGAGGAGCTACAGCCTGAGGTGCGCAAGCTGCATGAAGTCGTAGAGGAGCTGGAGACACACGTCGAGAATCTGGAAAAGTTGCGCAACCTGGAAATGGGAGTTGAAGGTTTCGAGTTAGAAGTTTGAGGATACCGTTAGTTGTAAGGGCGGGTCTTGCACCCGCTCAAGGCGACCGCAAGGGTCGCCCCTACAACCGGATTTGAATACACCCTTATCCTTTATCCGCTAAAGGATTTGTGAGAGAAACAGTTTGGTTCGATCTTCTTGAGGATTGTCAAATATCTGAGTCGGTGTCCCCTTCTCCACGATCTGCCCTTCATCCATAAACACCATACGATCAGCGACCTCTCTGGCGAACCCCATCTCGTGGCTGACGACCAGCATTGTCATACCGGACTCTGCCAGCTCTTGCATCACGTCCAGCACTTCTTTGATCATCTCCGGGTCCAGAGCAGAAGTCGGCTCGTCGAACAGCATGATTTTGGGCTGCATTGCTAACGCCCTGGCGATGGCCACTCGTTGCTGTTGACCACCGGAGAGCTGCGCCGGATATTTGTCGGCCTGCTCCGGGATGCCTACCCGCGCCAGCAACTCCAGCGCTAGCTCCTCGGCCCTTTCCTTGGGCCACTTGCGTACCCAGATCGGTCCCAGCGTGATGTTCTGGAGTGCGGTCAGATGCGGAAAGAGGTTGAACTGCTGGAAGACCATGCCCACTTCACTGCGGATAGCCTCAATATTCCGAATGTCGTTGGTGAGTTCGATGCCATCAACGATGATGTCGCCCTTTTGGTGATCTTCCAGGCGGTTAATGGTTCGAATAAACGTCGATTTTCCAGAGCCAGAAGGCCCGAAAATGACAATCACTTGACCTTTCGAGACGGTGAGACTGATCCCACGCAGGACGTGAAAGTCGTCAAACCACTTGTGGACGTCGCGACAGATGATGATGTTTTCCGCCGTCTCGTGGCTGTCGCCGATCATCGCTTTGTTGCCTCCTCATCTCTCTCCGACGCCCAATGCCTTTTCGAGCTGCCGGCTGCCGTAGGACATGGCGTACGTGAATACCCAGAACACCGCCCCAATGAACAGATAGACCTCGGCTTGTGCAGCCACCCACTCGGGATTGCCCAAGACAATGGACTTGCCAATGCCCAGGATCTCAATGAGGCCAATGATTTGCACCAGTGTCGTGTCTTTGAACAGACTGATAAACTGCCCAACGATGGTTGGAATCACCAGTCTCAAAGCCTGTGGCAGGATAATCAGCAATGTGGTCAGCGGGCCGCTGAGACCTATCGCCCTGGCTGCATCGTACTGGCCTTCGGGAATGGCCTGCAATCCGCCCCGAACGTTCTCGGCCATATAGGCTGCACTGAACAGGGTGATTCCTATCAGAGCGCGGACCACGCGGTCTATTCGCATATCCTCCGGAAGGAAAAGCGGCAGGATGATGGAACCCATGAACAGGATGGAGATCAGGGGTACGCCGCGAACCAATTCGATAAACAGCGTACTGAACAGGCGGATGACTGTCAGATTACTGCGACGCCCCAACGCCAGAAGGACACCCAGCGGGAAAGAGGCTGCAATGCCGACAACAGCCAGGAGAAGATTCAACATCAGGCCGCCCCACACTCCGGTCGAAACCACTTCCATCGCTGCCGTGCCTCCTAATCCCCGTAGAAGGAACACCATCACGACAAAGGAAATGACCCATCCCGCCAGCACCCAACGAGGCCGGCCCAGCCGAGCCAAACCCAGGGCATAGCCGATCACCGTCACAACCACGTTGCCCACAAGAAAGAGCCGCACCGTGAATCCCAGGGTCTTCAACCCTACGGGCAGCAAAGCCCCCATCAAGTAGCCGGCAACCAATGCCAGGGCGAAAGTACGAACCACACCGCCCCACGTCCCCCAGCTCATCCCGAAGAGAAATGAGACCATCATGAGCCCAAGACCGACCCGCCACAGGTGCTCCGCTGGATACTGTCCCACGAGATACAAGATGGGGCTGGTCGTGACGGGAGTCCAGTTGGCTTCTCTGAGGACCCAGGGTACCAAGCCAGATAGCACCATGTAGAGGAACCAGGCAACCACCAGGGTCAGCAAAGAATTGTACCACGTGTTGAACAGGTTCTTCCGTGACCATGTGATGGGGTTCAGCGGGATGCTGGGCCGCCGGACGATTTCTGTGACTGTACTCATGCCTATAGCTCCACAAACCGAACTCGACGATTATAGAGATTCAAGACAATGGAATAGGTCAAACTCATGACCAGGTAAGCTACCATGATCATGACAAAGACCGGCACGGCTCTTCCGGCCTGGTTGATCATGATTCTCCCCACGGTGAACAGCTCCGGGTAGCCGATGGCCACCGCAAGGCTCGAGTTCTTGGTCAGGTTCAGGTACTGGCTGATCAACGGTGGAATGAGTACACGCAGGGCCTGTGGAAAAATGACTAACCTCAGTGCTTGCATGTTGCTCAGCCCGATTGCGCGAGCCGCTTCAACCTGACCACGGGATACAGACTGGATGCCGGCGCGCACGATTTCGGCAATGAAGGACGCGGTGTAGATCACCAATCCCACTAGCAATGCAGAGAACTGAGTCGTGAGCTTGATGCCACCTTCGAAGTTGAAGCGCCCGAGAACCGGGACGTTGAGAGTGAGAGGTGGCTGCGTCAGCAGGAACCAACCAAGGGCCGGCACCAGGATTAGAGCCCCCAACGCGGATAAAACCGGATATGTCGATCGGCCAGTGCGCATCTGCCACCGGCTGAGGGTCACCCACAGAATCACTGCCAGGACAATTGCGGCGGCCAGGGCGAACAACCACGTCGAGAAAGTCGGTGTCGGGTCAAACCAGATCATATAGACACCGCGCTGGTTCAAGAAAATCACACCGCTCAAGTGTATGCTCTCTTTGACCGGGGGGAGGCGCTGGAATACGGCAAAGTACCAGAAGAAGAGCTGAACAAGAAGCGGAACATTCCGAATGGTCTCGATGTAGATGCTGGCGATCATGCGCACCAACCAATTTGTGGAGAGGCGAGCAACGCCCACGATAGTGCCCAGTATCGTCGCCAGGACAACCCCCACCCCCGCAACCTTCAGGGTGTTCACAATTCCCACCATGAACGCCCTGGCGAAGGTGTTGGAAGGGTCGTAGTCAATGACCGACTCGCCGATGGGGAAGCCGGCCGATACGCTCAGGAAGTCGAACCCCAGGCTCAGACCCCGCGCATCTGCGGCTTCCAGCACGTTGTCGATGAAAAAGGCCAGGAACCCGAGCACCAAGATCGCCGAGACGACCTGAGCCGCCGCCTGGATCACACGGACATCACGCCAGAGGGGGACGCCCCCGTAAGTTAGCACACGAACTCGACTGTCGCTTTGCTTCATGCCTGCTCGTTATGAACAAGGTGCAGCCCCGAGGGGTCGGGGCTGCACCTGTCAATCATCCAGAGACAACATCTAGCGCAGGGGAGGCGCATAGATGAGGCCGCCGTCGCTCCAGAGCTTGTTGAGTGCACGCGGAAGTGTAAACGCGTCACCGTTGGGGCCCATGTAGCGATCGTAGATCTCACTGTAGTTGCCCACCGCGCGAATGACGTTCGCAGCAAAGTCGTCGTCCAGGCCCAGGTCAGCCTGCCCAAATGCACCTTCAACGCCCAACATGCGGCGCACCGGGATGTTGTCGCTGTTCAGCATTTGGTCAACGTTCTGCGACGTTACGCCCATCTCTTCGGCGTTGATGAGAACGGCCATCACGGTCTTTACCACGTCAAACCACTGGTCATCACCGCTGGGTACAGCCGGCGTCAGCGGTTCCTTGGAGATCGTGATGTCCAGGATGCGATGATCGTCCGGGTTTGCGAACCCGCTGCGGATTGCAGCGAGCTGGGATTTGTCACTGGTCGTCGCATCACAGCCCCCGCTCTCATAGGTGCTGTAGACCGTGGCCGTGTCCTCGAACACGACCGGGGTGAAATCCAGTCCTCGTTGCCGGAAAGCATCAGCCAGGTTTAGCTCAGTGGTGGTCCCGCTGGTCACACAGACGGTGGCGCCGTCCATCTCCTCAATCGTCGTGATGCCACTTGCAGTGGGGACCATGAATCCCTGCCCATCATAGAACATGACGATCGTGTAGTTGCCCCACTGCGCGTCACGGGTTGATGTCCAGGTAACGTTTCGCGAAAGCAGATCCACCTCGCCGGTCTGCAAGGCCGGCCCACGCTCAGCCGCCGTCAGGGGGACGAACTCCACCGCATCGGGGTCTCCAAGAACGGCAGCGGCCACCGCCCGACAAAGATCGATGTCGAAGCCGACGTTCCGGCCGTTCGCGTCCAGATAACCGAAGCCTGCCAAGTCTGTGCGGCTACCGCAGACGAGCCTGCCCCGTTCTTTGACGGTTTGCAGGATGCCTTTCGCCGCCGGCGGCTGGGCTGCCGGCCCTGGCACCTCGCGTGTCACTTCAACTACGCGCGTAACTTCAACTTCCTTGACCTCCTGGCCCTGCTGGGCACACGCAGCCAACAGGAAGGCTACCAGGACGATGCCGATGAGCAGCAACAGTTGCTTTCGATTCATCTCACTCTCCTCCTATGGTTTTGTCTTGACGGATCGATGTGGATAAGTGACGATACGACTTGATCTAAGTTACCACCTCCTCTACGACGTTGTAGGGATCTCACTCCTATTGCAGTCGGATTGACAGACCGATGAGCCGAGATCGCGCGGTGACATCCGCAATTTGGAAGATTTTCGCAAGGGCACTGTTTGGCGAGACAAATACCGCCCAGGCGAGGATGTACAGCAATGCCAATTGCATATTAGCATAACGAAATAACATTGTCAAGCATACAAGCCGTGAGCCTGTATGTAGCTCTCAACCTCATCCGGCACATAATATCGCAGCGCCTGGCCCAAACTGGCCCGTCTGCGTAATTCCGTCGAGGAGATGTCCAACAGTGGCATAGAAACAAAGTCAATCTTTTGGGAGATGCCTGGGATGATTTGCCCCAGCATCCCTAGATCGGCAGTGTAGCCAGGCCGGTCGACCACAGCCAGCCGGCACAGCGACACCAGTTGATCGGGCCGATGCCAGTTAGGCATATCGATCAAAGAGTCCATGCCGATGATGAAGTGAATTTCTGCGTCAGGTCCCCACTTCTCTCGGAGCGCTCTCACCATCTCAACAGAATACGAGGGTCCCGATCGTTCCACATCAGTCAGCGACACAAAGAAATGGGGATTGGACGTCGCAGCGCGTGTGATCATCTCAACTCGGTGTATGGCAGAGGTTACAGGTTCTTCCAATTTGTGGGGGGGTGCGCCGGCTGGCACGAACACGACCCGCGCCAAATTCAATTGTGTCCGCGCTTCCTCCGCAGCCACCAGGTGCCCGATGTGCGGGGGATCAAATGTGCCGCCGAATACGCCAACCCTCATAATCCCTCCAGCCCTGTAAACAGTGATCAGTGAACAGACTGATCGGGATGGTTCCCTGCCCCCGCCAGGAGTTGCGCTGTCGCTCCACTCCTGGCTACCGCTTTCGCCGCTCTTCGAGCTCACCTGGGATGAACTCCCGCAGGGAGTGGCGAAGTTGGTAGCCGTGAGCGGCGTCCTGAGGGCCCTCCTGAGCCT
>JBHHXF010000102.1:0-9691 GCA_046756905.1 Anaerolineae bacterium
TGCCCGGTGTGGCATGTGCCCCGTGGGGTACCCCCCCTTCTCCCCTCTTCCCTGCTGTTAAGGTATGTCTCAACAACCCGCAACCCCCAATCGTAACAGGGAAATATCCATCGATTCTGTGTTCGTGCAAAGCCCGACATCTCCATCAGTGGGTCAAGCCGGCCTACACTGTATGCCTACTCGCGCGACAAACCGATTGGTCCCCCCCATCTCGGAGAAATGACGCCAGTTTTCTGAGCGGCAAACCACTGCATGCGGTTGGCCGCTCTCGGTATTTCGGCAGACACTATCACCTGGAGGAGAACGCATGAAGCCTGTCGCCGATCACCATGAAACCAGGGGGCTACTTCAAGAGCTTCTGGAAGAGGGGCAAGAACAGGGATATCTCACGATTGACGATGTGCTTGCCATTGTCCCACGGCCTGAGCAATACCTGGAGCCTATCGAAGAAATCCTAAACAGTTACGGCATTGAACTGCTCAATGAACCGCCGACAGTCGATGATGCCCTCAATGGAGAGGCTGATAGACAAATGCTGGCTTACGATCTAACCAACATCGACAGCGACGACACGATTAGCCTGTACTTGCGGGAAATCAGCACCATTCCACTCCTGACGGCTGAGGAAGAAGTTCAACTGGCACAGCGCCTGGAACTAGGATACCTGGCCCGCGAAAAACTTGCCAAGGACAATGGCCGTTGCCCCACAGAGACACAGCAGCTTGAGCGACTGATCCAAGACAGCGAAGTGGCCAGACACCATCTGATTCGCGCCAACTCGCGACTGGTGATAAGTTTGGCCAAGAAATACATGGGACAAGGGGTTCCACTTCTGGATCTCATCCAGGAAGGCAACATGGGTCTGATGCGGGCCGTCGAAAAATTTGACTATCACCGCGGATACAAGTTCAGTACATACGCCACCTGGTGGATCCGACAATCGATCACGCGGGCGGTCGCTGACCAGGGGCGCACGATTCGCGTGCCAGTTCACATGAATGACCGGATTCGCCGGGTGTACCGCGCATCACACCAACTCGAACAAAGGCTCGGACGCTCCCCAACCGCCGAGGAACTGGCCCGGGAACTTGATCTGCCACCCCACAAAGTTCGCTGGATACTCCGGGTGTCTCAACGTCCACTGTCGCTGGAAAAGCCTGTTGGCGAGGAGAAAGACAGTGAGTTGGGTGACTTCATTGAGGACCAAGACGCCCCGGTGCCGGCAGACATGGCATCACTGCACCTGCTCCGTGATGAAATTGAGAATGTGCTTACTGCTCTGACCTCCCGAGAAGCCCGTGTGCTTAGATTGCGCTTCGGATTGATTGACGGCCGAAGTCATACCCTGAAGGAAGTAGGCGAGAAGTTCGGCGTTACACGCGAACGGATACGACAAATAGAAGCCGAAGCGTTGCAACGCCTGCGTCATCCCAACCGCAGCGGTCGTCTGCGCGACTACCTGCGATAGTGGTCGATTTGTAGTTTATTCGAGTTGTCGAGTATTCAATTCGTCGCTTGACCAGATAGCTAACCTGACGACAGACTACCTGATTATCAGACTACTTGGCCAATTGACTATCAGACCACAGTCATGTTTGCGCCCCAGAATCACTTGTGCTACAATCGACGATAGATGGGCATGGCCAAGTGATCTTCGTGACCTTGTACGGGTCGCGTTCTGCAATCGTTGAAATGTTGGATCAACCCCCACAATTCAAACATATACCCTTTGCCTGCAAGTTGCCATTGATCGGGGTAACACATGGCCTGTTCCCGTGTGCTCGCCTGGATCATTTGTTTTCGGGGTGTCATGACACTTGGGCCAAAGGATCAGGCCGAGGGCTTGTCGGACGTGTGAGGTGATAATGTCTAGATTAGGCGTAATTGTGTTGGCCGCCGGCGAGGGAACCCGAATGAACTCTCAACGGCCTAAGGTGTTGCAGCCCGTGGCCGGCGCTCCCATGGTCTCCCACGTCTTGAGAACAGCCACCTCTCTTAGCCCTCATCAGCTTGTCGTCGTCGTGGGTCATGCAGCAAACCAGGTCAAGGCCGCTCTCGGCAGCGGACCCCAGTATGCTGAGCAAGCCGAGCAGTTGGGGACAGCCCATGCCGTGCTCCAGGCCCGCGATCTGATCGCTAGCGCGGTTGAGACCATCCTCGTGCTCTACGGCGACACCCCCCTGATCACAACCGATACGTTAACCGCCATGCTGGAGCGACACACAGCGGCCCGACCGGCCATCACCATGTTGACGGCCCGTCTCGATAACCCGACTGGCTACGGACGCATCATCCGCGACCAGGCAGGCTACGTAGTGGGCATCGTCGAAGAAGCTGTTGCCGCGGATGAGCAAACAGCTATCCGAGAGATCAACCCTGGGTTCTACATCTTCGACGGCGAGTGGCTCTGGCCCGCCCTGGAACGCGTTCAGGAAAGCCCCACCGGCGAATATTACCTGACCGACCTCGTCGAGCTTGCCATTACCGATGGTCGCCGTGTGGAAGCCTTGCAAGCTCAGGACGCGCAGGAGACGTTGGGCATCAACACGCGAGCTCAGCAGGCCGAGGCGGAAGCCGTCCTGCGTGATCGAATTCGGGCGCATTGGTTGGATGCCGGCGTGGCAATGATTGACCCCTCATCGTCATGGATTGACGCCAATGTGGTCATCGGTGCTGATACCGTCATCCACCCGGACACGTACTTGCAGGGGCAGACCGAGATAGGCGACGCATGTAGCCTGGGGCCAGGCACCCTGATTCGCGATAGCAAAGTGGGGGACCGATGCCGGGCTGTCTTTTCCATGATCGAGGAAGCTGTCCTTGAAGACGACGTTGATATTGGCCCCTACTCTCATCTACGGCGTGGCGCCTACCTGAGTCGAGGGGTTCACATCGGCAATTTCGGTGAGATCAAGAACTCGACACTAGGGCCTGGTGTGAAGATGGGGCATTTCAGCTATCTGGGCGATGCGACCGTCGGTGAAGGTGTGAACATCGGCGCCGGCACCATTACCTGCAACTACGATGGGGAGAAAAAACACCCAACCGTCATTGAAGAGCGAGCTTTCATCGGCAGCGACACCATGCTGGTCGCACCGGTCACTATCGGCGCAGGATCGCGAACGGGCGCCGGCTCTGTCGTGACACGTGATGTTCCGCCGGAGAGCCTGGCCTACGGTGTGCCGGCTCGCGTGCGGGAGCATGAATCCTAGTTCAGTGGTACAGAGCCCGAAGTCGGTGATCTCTACCGATGCGGGCAGTAGACTTCAGATTGTGAAGTGAGACAATTGTGACTGACCCAAGTAGTAGTATCTGGCTGCCTACCGCATTTCTCATTGTTTTTTTGATTCTGACGGCACTCGCCGCAGCGGCGGAGGCAGCGTTGACCGCGTTGAACCGTGTGCGCCTGCGAGGGCTGCTTGACCGTGGCATGTCGCGAAGCGCAGCTATCGAGTCCCTGGTGGAAGACCCCCAACGATCCATGGTGACGCTCCTTATTCTGAATGGGCTGGGACTCATCGGCTCTGCCAGCGCTGCCACTCTCCTGGCTCTCCGGCTGGCCCAGACTGGCTGGATTGAGTTCGTAATCCTGTTTGCTGTTGCACTGCTGCTCCTCGCCTGCGCGCAGATTATTCCAAGAGCCTGGGCGACTTCCCGTCCCGAGCAGGCAGCGATGGTCGTGGCCCGTCCTATCGATCTGAGCGCTACGTTGCTGTGGCCTGTCGTGCGTTTGTTTGACCTGCTGGTCCGAGGCGTCGGCGGATTGAGCGGCAGCGAAGATCAGCCTGTCGTCCAGGGACTGACCATGAGTGAGGAGGAATTGCGTCTGCTGGTGGGTGCCGGCGAGGAAGAGGGCCTGATCGAAGAAGACGAGAAGGAAATGATCGCCGGCATCTTCGAACTCGGGAAAACTCTGGCCCGAGAGGTCATGGTGCCGCGCATAAGTGTGGTGGCCGTGGAAGCTGATACCCCGCTCCTCAACGCTCTGGACGTCATTATTGAGGCCGGCCACTCGCGCATTCCCGTCTATCGCGAGAGCATCGACAACATCGTCGGCATCCTCTATGCAAAGGACCTGCTCAACTACTTCCGCGATGCTCAGACAGATGTACCCCTGAGTGACATTGTACGCGACGCATATTTCATCCCTGAGGCCAAGCACGTAGACGATCTACTCCAAGAGTTGCAGGAGCGTAAAGTTCACATCGCCATCGTGGTGGATGAATACGGTGGCACCGCCGGCCTGGTGACGATCGAGGACCTGATCGAGGAAATCGTAGGCGAGATTCAGGACGAATACGACCGCGAAGAGCCTTTCATGGAACAGGTCAGCCAAGACGAGATCATATTCAATGCTCGCGTTGACCTGGATGATGTAAACCGGCTAATGTCCTTGAACCTGCCTACAGAACATGGTGATACCCTGGGCGGCCTGGTTTTTAGCGAATTGGGTAAGATCCCAAGCCAGGGAGATGAGGTTCACGTGGACGGTGTGACCATTGAGGTGCTGTCGGTGGTTGGCCGGCGCATCAAACAGGTGCGTGTAGTCCGAGATCGGCAGGATACTGACATGTTGAACGGCAGCAGTATCGAGCACCTTAAAGCTCAGGGTCACAACCACCGTGGCCTGGTTGAGGATGCGCCGGCGTGACGAATCCAATACAAAGCCGACCAAGCGATGAACAACTCGTTGAACAGGCCCGACAGGCCCGGCAAAAGGCATACGCGCCCTACTCCCGTTTCCTGGTGGGCGCGGCGCTTCTGACAAAGTCCGGGCGGGTGTTTACCGGGGCCAATGTGGAAAATGCAGTTCACGGTCTGGCCATCTGCGCTGAGCGAAATGCCATCTTCCAGGCGGTGGCAGATGGTGAGACCGAATTCGCAGCCATCGCCGTCGTCACGGAGCCGGGCGTTACTCCGTGCGGTGCATGCCGGCAAGTCATGCAAGAGTTCGACGACGGCACCCTCCATATCATTGTCGCGGACATTTCCGGAAACCACCACTCCTACCATCTCGAACAACTGCTCCCCGACGCCTTCACGGCTGAACACCTC
This sequence comes from Anaerolineae bacterium, assembly GCA_046756905.1. Taxonomy (GTDB): domain Bacteria; phylum Chloroflexota; class Anaerolineae; order Epilineales; family JAANWY01; genus JBHHTZ01. The sequence goes on from JBHHXF010000102.1 coordinate 5,056, forward strand.
CCCAACGTGACCTGACCCTGCTTGCGTGGCTGTGTAGCCGATGTTATAATTGTAGAATCATGGACCAGCGACGGCAGCGGATCTACCGCACATCTGCCATTGTGCTGAAGCGGCAGGATTTCGGCGAGGCGGACCGCATACTCACGCTCTTCACGCCGGAAAGGGGCAAGCTGCGTGCTATTGCCAAGGGTGTGCGCAAGACCACCAGCCGCAAGAGCGGGCACATCGAGCTGTTTACGTACAGCGACCTGCTCATCGCTAAAGGGCGAAACCTGGACATCGTCACCCAGGCGGAGATGATCAGGCCATTCCTGGGCCTGCGCCAAGAACTCCCGCGCATTAGCTACGCCTATTACATTACTGAGCTGGTCGATAAGTTTACCAAGGAAGATGATGAGAATCGACCGCTGTTTGACCTGTTGCTGGCAACGCTCCAGACTTTGGGTGAGACGAATGATCTCCAGCGAACAGCACGGCATTTCGAGCTGTGTCTCCTAGATGCTGTGGGCTATCGCCCGCAGTTGTTCCACTGCGTTCGGTGCTATAAAGAGATCGAACCAGTGAATAACTTCTTCGGCATAGAAGCGGGAGGCATTCTGTGCCCGGATTGTGTCGCCGGCGTTCGCGCCGGGCCAAGTCCTGGTTCCTTCGACTCTTCAACGGGACTCAGGGCAAGCTCTGTTGAGGAAAGACCTTTGGAAAGGCCGATCCTCTGGGAAAGACAGGCCGGATACACGAGTGGCCCGTCAGCAGTTCGGCCATTGTCAGTGAGCGCGTTGAAGTTACTGCGCTTCATGCAAAGAGAGCCATCCGCCGTCGTGGAGCGACTTCGCATACGCCGGAAGACACATGGCGAGATGGAGCATCTCATGCACCACTATCTAACGCACCTGCTTGAGCGAGAGCTGAAATCCGTGGAGTTTCTTGAGACACTAACCGTATGATTAGCAACCAGTGATCAGTAACCAGTGATCAGTGATCGGTGATCGCTGATCAATATCTGATTACTGGTCACTGATCACTGGTTACTGATCACTGAGGAACAGTGGGAGGAGAATCAGAACCATGAGCAAGGACGTGATCACTTTCCAGGAAGCCATCCAGCGACTCCACGAGTTCTGGGCGGACTACGGTTGCGTGATCTGGCAGCCGTACAACGAGAAAGTTGGCGCAGGTACGGCGAACCCGGCGACGGTCCTCCGGGTACTCGGCCCGGAGCCGTGGAACGTCGCCTACGTGGAACCATCGTTCCGGCCGGCTGATGGCCGCTACGGTGAGAATCCCAACCGGTGGCAGGGCTACTATCAATACCAGGTTATCCTGAAGCCCGGCCCGGCCAACAATCAAGAAGTATACATCGATAGCCTTAAGGCGTTGGGAATCGATCCGCGCAAGCACGATATCCGGTTTGTGGAGGACAACTGGGAATCGCCGGCATTGGGCGCCTGGGGGCTTGGCTGGGAGGTGTGGCTGGACGGGCTGGAAATCACACAATACACGTACTTCCAGCAATCCGGCGGCATAGACCTGGACCCTGTGTGCGTCGAAATCACATACGGGATCGAGCGCATTGTCATGTTTCTGCAACACGTGCAGAATTTCGTTGACATTGTCTGGATGGACAATCTGACCTACGGCGATCTCCACTTTCCCAGCGAGGTAGACTACTGCAAGTACAACTTCGACTACGCCGACGTGCCTCGGTTGCGCGAACTGTATGACATGTTTGAGGAAGAAGCGAAGAACGCACTGGAACATGATCTGGTACTGCCGGCCCACGACTACGCCTTGCGCTGCTCTCACACCTTCAATCTCCTCGATGCCCGGGGCGCCATCGGAGTGACCGAGCGCGCCCGCTACTTTGCCCGCATGCGTGAACTGGCCCGCCGTATTTCCGAGGCCTGGGTCGCGGAGCGTGAATCGTCGGGCTACCCGCTCATGAAGAGTTGGAATGGTGGCACAGCCTTGCTGGTTCCACCCATATCGGCGCCCTCAGACATGATCCCACAACCGGTCAACGAGACACGAGACTTCGTGCTCGAGCTCGGCACAGAGGAACTGCCGGCCGACGACATGAACGCGGCCATAGACCAACTGCGGGCCAGGGTGCCGGCGATGTTGGATGAAGCGCACTTGAGCCACGCTGACGTGCGTGTGCTGGGCACCCCGCGACACGTGGCCGTCTACGTATCCGACCTGGCACCCACTCAGCGGAGCACCGAGGAAACGGTACGCGGGCCATCTGCCGACGTCGCCTTCGACGCCGCCGGCCAGCCCACGGCTGCGGCACAGGGTTTCGCGCGCAGTATGGGCGTCTCCGTTGACGAGTTGCGCGTGGAAGAGATAGACGGTCAGCGGCGCGTTGTAGCCCTTCGCCGCGAAGAAGGCCGGCCGGCAACCCAGGTCCTGTCTGAGTTACTGCCCGACCTCATTGGTCATCTCCACTTCTCCAAGTCCATGCGCTGGGACGAGACCAACGTAGCGTTTTCGCGCCCCATCCGCTGGATTGTGGCTCTCCAGGGCGATACGGTCGTTCCATTCACCTTCGCCGATGTGCATTCGGGTCGGATAAGCTGCGGCTTGCGCTCTTTGGGCTCGCCTGAGTTCGCCATCACCCAGGCCGAAGACTATTTCGTGACCATCGAGCGCCAGGGCATTGTGCTGGATCACGACATGCGACGACAGATGATCCTGGAACAACTGGCAGAGCTTGCCGGCGAGGTCGGTGGGCACGTTCCAAACGAGCCAGACCCCCTGGAAGAGGTAATCCATCTGGTCGAGCAGCCGGTGGGGCTGCGCGGTGAATTCGACCCTGCATTTCTGAAGTTGCCCAAGGATGTTCTGACCACGGTGATGAAGAAGCATCAGCGGTACTTCCCGGTGGTAGATGACAACGGCGCGCTCATGCCCTACTTCATCACCTTCGCCAACAGCGATCACATGGACCCCGATACGGTCCGGCGGGGTAATGAAGAGGTCATTCGCGCCCGGTTCTCGGACGGGGAGTTCTTCTACGGCATTGATACCCAGCAGCCACTAGACAGTTTCATTCCCGCGCTATCCAACCTGATGTTTCAGCAAGACCTGGGTTCAGTGCTGGACAAAGTTGGCCGGCTGGAAGCCCTGGTCCCCAGACTGGCTCAGCAACTAGGTCTGTCTGCCGAGGAGCAAGCTACCGCCGAACGCGCGGCTCAGTTGGCCAAAGCCGATCTGACAACCCAGATGGTCATCGAGTTCACCAGCCTGCAGGGGATCATGGGGCGCGACTACGCGCTGCGTTCCGGGGAGGCCCCGGCCGTCGCCGAGGCCATTTTTGAGCACTACCTGCCTCGAGGCGCCGACGACGCCTTGCCCGATTCCATGGCCGGCATTGTCGTTGGCATCGCCGATCGCGTGGATAGCCTGGTGGGTCTTTTCGCCGTGGGCATGGAGCCAACCGGCTCGGCCGATCCCTACGCTTTGCGCCGGACAGTCCTGGGCCTGGTTCAAATCCTGATCAATCGCCACATTGACCTGAGCCTGGCCGATGTCGCGGAGGAGGCTGCTGAGAACATACAGGTCAGTGTAGCGCCTGAGGCGAAGCAAGCCGCTCTCGATTTCGTCCGACGCCGGCTCCAGGGTATTCTGCGAGAGGCCGGCTATCGGCACGACGTGGTCGAGGCTGTCTTGGCCGAACAGGGCGACAATCCGTACCGAACGGCGCAGACCGTTGAGGCTCTTAGCCGCTGGGTTGAGCGAGAGGAGTGGGAGCAGCTTCTGACCGCGTACAGCCGAACGGCTCGCATTGTGCGCGGAACGGAAAAGCACAACCTGCAGCCCGAAGCTTTGCAGGAAGACGCCAGCCGGCGACTTTACCGGGCATATCAAGATGCTCGGGCAAGCATCGACGCTTCAGGGGACCTGGATGGATTCTTGGAGGCCTTCCAGCCGATCATCGAGCCCATCAACACCTTCTTCGACGACGTGCTGGTGATGTCCGAGGATGCAACGCTGCGCAAGAATCGCCTGGCACTCCTGCAGCGCATCACCGAACTGGCGGACGGTATCGCCGACCTGAGCAAGATTCAGGGCTTCTAGCAGCTTGTTGGAGAGAAGGCTTTGACGCCCATATCTTGTAGTCCAAGGCTGGATTTTCGGGGCTTTCACCACAAGATGTAGTTCTCTCCGACAGACTGCTAGTACATTTGACCAGCACTGGCTACGAAATGGCTTTTCGATGAGAGTAGGTAGGCAGGCCACGGGACCGCGTGAAACGTGATGCGTGATCGGAAGTAAATGCGGAAGGGGACAACATGCAGAAGTGGGAATACGCACGGCTGGTCATACAGTTTGCGGGTGGCGAGTATGTCCAGTTTAGACGGTTTACTTCCGAAGGTGGCGAGGAGAGAACTATCAAGAAGGAGGGAGTGTTTAGGGAAAAACCAGACTACTGACGTGAGTTCAGTCGGCTTGTGGCTCAGCTAGGCCTGGAAGGGTGGGAGTTAGTAGGTGTTGTCCCATTGGCTAAGGCAGCGTCGATTGGCCACGGCGGAGCGGGCGTAACCGAGGCGTGGCATCTCTGGTTCAAACGTCCTATCTGATTCAGGAGATCTTGGGCGATGGGAAGTGTTCGCCAACATAAGTAGAAGGACTCTAT